>JACDCP010000056.1 GCA_013817465.1 Gammaproteobacteria bacterium
CGGACAACTTCCGTTTCCCGTACGCAGCCATCGGCTTCTCGGATTTCTGGCGGCGCTGGCACATCTCGCTGTCCACCTGGCTGCGGGATTATCTGTACGTGCCCCTCGGCGGAAACCGCAAGGGCATGGCGCGCACCTACGTCAACCTGATGCTGACCATGCTGCTCGGCGGCCTGTGGCACGGAGCTGCCTGGACTTTCGTCGTGTGGGGCGGTCTGCACGGCCTGTACCTCGCAGCCGAGCGCTGGCTCAGAGGTCGCTTTGGCGCATCGTCGTTCTGGCAAACGCTGCCGGCGCGTGTCTTTCTCGCGCTGCTCACCTACTTCCTGGTGAACATCACCTGGGTATTCTTCCGCGCGCAGGATTTCGGCACGGCGCGGCGCATGATCGTGACCATGCTCACTTTCGCCACCGACGGACAGAGGCTGCTGACCAGCATGCAGATCACCGGCACATCGCTGACCATCGGCGCCATGCTGGCTATCCACTGGTACATGCGCAACCGAACGCTGCACGAGGTGGCCACGCGGCTGCCGGCGTGGCTGGTGGGCGTGCTTTGCGGGCTACTGGCCTGGCTCGTCGTCATCACGCAGGGAGGCGGCAATGCCTTCATCTATTTCCAGTTCTGATCAGCCGGTCATCGAACGGCCGATACCGCGCCTGGCCTGGACGGTTGCAGGCATGGCAGCGCTCGCCACGTTCGTGGTCCTGCTCGGTGGCTGGGAGTGGCACTGGCGGGATTTCGGCGCCGCGCCCACCTATCGCAACAGCGATGGGCTCTGGGCCATCCAGCGACGCCTCGTCGACCGCATTGAGGGCGACAAGACGATAATCATCGGTTCGTCGCGCGTGCTGTTCGACATCCAGTTACCGGTCTGGGAGGAAGTCGCGGGAGAGAAGCCGATCCAGCTTGCGCTGGAAGGCACTTCGCCCATCATTTTCCTGCAGGACCTGGCCGATGATCCGGATTTCACGGGCATGTTGATCGTCGGCGTCACCCCGGACCTGTACTTCACCGACTTCGGCGTTCGCCGTCTCGATGCGCTCGATTACTACCGGCAGGAAACGCCTTCGCAGTGGTTCGGGCAACGTGTCTCGATGGCGATCGAACCGTATCTCGGCTTTTATGAGGAAGACTATGCGCTGTTTGTGGTCCTGCGGCGCCTGCCCTGGCCGGCGCGCGAGGGCGTGACGCCCTACCGGGATGTCCGGCGCCTGGCAGTCATGGCAGCCGATCGCAACACACGCTTGTGGAGCAAGCTCGAAAACGACGTCGCGTATCGAGACTATGCACGGAATGTCTGGATGCAACTGGGTCCGCCCCCGGGAGTACCCGAGGAGGAGCTCCGCCGGATGGCGGCTGCCGGGGTCGAGAAGGCTATTGCCGCGACCCGGCAGGCGTTGGACAAGCTGGAGGCGCGGGGCGTCGACGTCATCTTCGTGCGCATGCCATCATCCGGCGGTTTCTACGCCGCCGAGAGAAAACGCATGCCGCGCGAACAATCCTGGGACCGGCTGATCGCCGAGACCGGCGCCATCGGCATTCACTTCGAGGACCATGCCGGGCTGCAGGGGCTGGATACGCCGGAGTGGTCGCACTTGAGCGGCGCCGACGCGGAGCGGGCGACGCGCAGCCTTTATGCCATCATCCGGGACGAGCTCGCAAGGCGCGAGACGCAGGAGTGAGGCCATGAATCTGCTCGTAGCGCTCGATTTGTCCGCGGCAAGCAGCGATGTGGTGCGCGCCGTTCGCAAGTACGCAGCCGCGACGAAGGCGCAGGTTCGCCTGCTGCACGTTGCCGAGCCGAATCCTGCTTTCGTCGGCTACGAGGCCGGGCCCGATGTGGTCCGGGAACAGGTTGCGCTCGAGCACCGCAACGAGCACCGACTGATACAGGAGCATGCCGACAGCCTGCGCGAGGCCGGTATTGATGCCGCGGCGCTGCTGATTCAGGGTCCGATCATTGAAATCATTCTGAAAGAAGCGGAAAAAATGCCTGCCGACGTGATCGTGCTGGGTAACTACGGCCATGGCGCGGTTTACCAACTCGTGGCCGGCAGCACTTGCCTCGGCGTGGTCAGGCAGACCACGCTGCCATTATTGCTGGTGCCGGTGAGCAAGACCTGAAGATCGGGAGCGGTCTCAAATTGCCGCTCCGTCTCCCCATAAGAGGGCAGGGTGATGGGAAACCCGCCACATGGCACAATCAGTCCGGCTGACGGTCGCTCACCCTGGAGGACACCCATGAATTCGATCTGTATTTCCACTTTGGCCGCAGCCGCGCTTGTCATGTTGGCCATGTCTCCGCCGGCCAGTGCCGCCGAAGAAATCGACTGCGAGCTGAGCTTTAATCTGAGCGGCTGGTCGGTGTTCTACAAGACCGCGTCCGGCACCGGCACCATCACCTGCGACAATGGCCAATCGCTGCCCGTCACGATCAGCGCCGAAGGCGGCGGCATTACATTCGGCAAATCTAGCATCGAGAATGGCGTGGGCAAGTTCTCGGACGTAGTCGACATCGAGCAGACGCTGGGGAGCTATGCCAGCGCGGAGGCTCATGCCGGCGCGACCAAGTCTGCAAAAGCGATAGTCGCGACCAAGGGCGAGGTCTCGTTGCTGCTTTCCGGCACCGGCCAGGGTTGGGATATCGGCTTTGGCTTCGGCAAGTTCACGATCGAACAGACTGCCGCCCACGATTAGGTCGAGACTCTACAGCTTGCGATTCGAAGAGTGACGTTGGAGCAGCTTCGATTTCGTCATTCCAGTGCCGTCACCCCGGCGAAAGCCGGGGCGGAATCCCGTCCACCGCCTGACTAAACTGGCCGCTCAGTCGCCAGCCTGACCTGTGCTTCGGCCAGAACCTCGTCGAATTCCTCCTCGAGTTTAGGATTCACGCCCCGGCACGCGGCCACCACACGCTCCGCCCAGGCCAGGTACTCGACCCGCCGAGTCATCGGCCAGTCTCGCGGCGGCTTGCTCGTCACGTCCCGCACGTTGCAGATCTTGTCGGCGATCTTGATCTGCCGAGCGGCTGTCGAAAGCCCGGGACTATGCTCGATCTGCAGCCGCTTGCGTTCCGCCTTCGGCAGCGACTTATCGTCGGAAACTTCCTCGACCAACCGCCGCACGGCTGGGCCGAAGGCCGCATCGAGCTCATGCGCAGTCGTCTCCGTGTCTTCGAGGGTGTCGTGCAGGATGGCCGCCTGCAAAAGTGACGCATCGGTGACCCCGCCGACGCGCACGAGCAACTCGGCAACCTCAATCGGATGATTGATGTAGGGAGATACCTCCTCGCCCTTGCGAAATTGGCTACGATGCTTGTCGGCTGCGAAGCGCAGGGCGGAGAAGATCTCCTCCATTTCGCTCCCGCTGTCGGGACTTCTCACGCGTTTCGCTCCTTTTGTATAGCTTACGTCATGATCCAGCCTGATTCGTGCGCTGACAAGAGGTGAGAGATCGCGTTATATCCACACACCGTGCTCGCCGCCGTTCGGCCGTTGCTGCACCACCGGGTGCATTGCGCATGGGCCGCCTTTGACATTCGGACCGGATCATGAGCAGCCTTGACATCCCAAGGGCGTCCAGGGCAAAGCGAGGAGAACAAATGGTTGCCGTCCCTGTACAGACCGCTCTTAAGGCCGCGCTTTTCCGGGAAATGCGTACAGCTGGTATTACCCGAGTCGAGCTCGCACGGCGTTTGCGCATCGATGAAAAAGAAGCGCGTCGGATGCTCGACCCGCGCCATGCCACGAAAGCCGACCGGCTGGAGAAGGCGTTGGCCGCTCTCGGCCGACATGCGGAGCTGCGCGTGGCGTGACGCGCAAACCAGACATGTCGGCGCCTCTCACGCGGCTGTCTTCGTCCGAGTCGGCCGAATCAGCACTTCAGCCGAAATGCCTAGCTCGTCATGCAGGCGACGGATCATGTTGATCGAAAGACCACGTCGCCGATTTAATACCTCGGCGACACGCGTGCGGGTGCCGATCAGGCCTTCAAGATCCTTTCGCGTCAGACCCTGTTGCTCCATGCGGAACTTGATCGCGTCGATAGGATCGGGTGGATCCATCGGATACTTTTCACTTTCATAAGCATCGACTAGCGTCGCCAGCACGTCGAGTCGATCGCCGTCTGCAGTGCCCGCCTGCGCACCCCACAGCTTCCGCACTGCGGCCATGGCCGCCCCGTAATCGCTTTTTGTCCGAATCGGCTTAACGTCGCTCATGGTCTACCTTTTTGATATCGATCCGGCCGTATTCCTTGTGGGTTCCAATCCACTTGATCCGGACAATTCCCTTTTCGAAGTCCACCGATGTTACCAGCCGGTAATCGTGACCTTTGATATTGAAAACGATCCTGTCCGCTGACACGACGCTCGCGAACGAATACAGACGCTTCACGTCGGCTGCACTGCGCCATTTCGCCCTGCGAACCTCGTCGAACCACGCGTCGACAGCATTCTTGACCGCCCCGTGATCCCTTCGGCCAAGGCGCGTGCGGACGAACTTAAGCAGCGTGCGCCGGGCGATGATTCGCATGCCAGACTGTACACCGCGCCCATTTTGGGCACAAGGGGCGAATCAATGAGGATGTTGCTATTCGCGTTAAACCGAGCAATGGAATTTCAAGCCGCCACGCCAAGTTCCGCTTGGAAAGCAGGTTACGGGTACAGGAAGAACGTGCGCACGGAAGTTGTATGAGTCTCCGATAACGAATTGGATCATTATGGGCCCGCCAGGACTTGAACCTGGGACCAAGGGATTATGAGTCCCCTGCTCTAACCAACTGAGCTACGGGCCCAACGCGAAAAGAAGAAGTCCCGAAAAGTATAGCGGGCCGCGTCCAGTGCGTCATCGGATTGGCTGGTTTTACTCAGGCTGGCGTCGGCCTTTGCCCGTTCGCGCCGCGACCACTTTCGCCTGCGCGTGACCCTTCGGCCTGCCAGGCCAGCGCGGCCGCCGCGCAATGCTTGCGGAAATCGCCTTGCTGGCCATCGGACAGGTACAGTGATAGTCGGTTGCCGTCGACCAGCTCACGCGGTATTTGTGCGTCCCGGCGACGGTTGCGGTGAGTCTGCCGTTCCGCTCATTCAGCCTCGTGACGCGGCCCTCCTGAAAATACGACTCGCCACGTGCGTAAGCGTGCGAGCCGGCCAGGCGGCGGATCTGTTCTTGGTCGGGCTGTTCGATCGCGGCATCTTTTCTGCTCCGTATTCTTGCGACGCGAGCACAAAAGTTAGCCTGGTCGCCTTGCTCAATCCTCGGCCGCCGAGCAGCTTGTGCGGGAGATTGGCCGAATGTAGAATCCTTACATTCATGTAAGGAGTTTCTCGTGGAGGACGATGCGATGAGCGCCACGTCGACGATTACGAGTAAAGGCCAGACGACGATCCCGAAGAGCATCCGGGACAAGCTCAATCTGCGGGAGGGCGACCGGCTCGAGTTTCTCGTCGAGGAGGACGGACGCGTCGTGTTGATCGCGGCGACCGTGCCGGTCGATGCCCTCAAGGGGATCCTGCCGGCACCGAAAAGGCCGGTGACTCTCGAAGACATGGAGTCAGCAGTGAGAGGGGCGGCGAAACGCCGGTCCGGAAGCCGCAGGTGAAAGGCCTCGATACCAATGTCCTGCTGCGTTACTTTGTGGCGGACGATTCCAGTCAGGCAGTGCGCGCGGCGCGTTTTATCAAGAATAACTGTACGCGCGAGACGCCAGGCTTCATCAATCGTATTGTGCTGTGCGAGCTGGTATGGGTTCTGGAGAGCGCCTACGGCTATGCGCGCGCCGAAATCGTGCGACTGCTCGAGATGATGCTCAGAACGGCCGAGTTCACCGTGGAGGATCAGGCTGCGGCATGGGCGGCAGTGCGTCACTTTGCCGCCGGCCGCTGCGATTTCGCGGATGCACTGCTCGCGCTGACGAACGAGCGGGCAGGTTGCGGCTCAACCGTTACCTTTGACCGCAAGGCAACGGCTCTGGCACAGTTCGAGCCTCTGAAGTAATCCCGTGCAATGCTCCGGGATCATTCCGCTGAGACGGTTCATGCTCCGGCCGAAGAAAAAGCGCTGGCAGGCGATGACCTCCGGCAAGCTGCGCATCGATATCCACAAGCGCTCGAGGCGCCGCGATGGCGCCTGGCAGGGAACCCGGCCCGGCGACGGTGCGGATGACAGAGAACGGCAGCCGGAAGGTGCTTCCGCTGTCGTTGAGGACACGGAAGAAGGCAGCGCGCGCGATGAGCCGCAGAAACAGTTCTTCGAATACGCCGGGCCGCTGTTCAGCGCACAGATCGCGCCCGCATCGAGCGTGCTCGCGGTCGACAGATCATGCACCCCTGAGGGTCATCGCCCGCGATCGTTCGCGCCGGCTGGTCGAGCACAATCTCCGTTTCGCCTGGCGAATGGTCGACGGGGCAGGGCGACTCGAGGGCGACGACCGCGAGATCGTGACCTTTCATGCGCCCGAGGAGCCGGGGCTCGCGCGCCTCGAGGTGACCGTGACGCAGGGCGACGTGAGTGTGAGCGCCGAGGCGATGATTACGGTCACTGATTCGCTGCTCCCGGAAGCGAAAGACAAGTCGGCGAAGGAGCACGGCCTGCCGGGCTACACCTTCAAGCGCGCGCCCGGCGAGCTCTGGCGTTCGCGCTACGACGCCGGGCAAAACCTCATCGTCATCAACAACGGCAATCGCGACTTCGTATATGCCTCACGCAATCGCGCACTCAAGTTGCGCTATATCTGCCGGCTGTTCGCAAAGGAAATGGTGTGCCGGAATTTTCCCGGCCAGCCGAGAGATCAGCTCCTCGAGCGCATGATCGAGCTGTCGACGTATACCGAGGAGCACCTGCGGTAGGGAATGCCGGTTCTCGATCCGCTGCTGACGGGACGGGTCTCACAGGCAGGGCGATGTCGTCATATTGAGGCTGCCGCCCGGCTGGTGAGACTCGTTCCGCCACGCTGATTCCCGCGGGAATTATCGGTTATGCTGGCGGTCTGTCCCGGTTCCCGGGTGGACCATGCGAAGGATCGTTTTCATCGTTCTGGCCGTGCTCGCCTCCGGCGTCTCGGCCCAGGAAGACCCGCCACCGTCGGTCATCGTTGCCGAGGCCGAGCGCAAGCAGGTCGTCGACCGCATCGAGGCACTCGGCACGCTGCGCGCCAATGAATCCGTCACGCTGACGGCGAACGTCACCGAGGCGGTCACCGCCATCCACTTCGACGACGGCGACCGCGTCGCGAAAGGCGACGTGCTCGTGGAGATGACGAGCGCCGAGGAGCACGCGCTGCTTGCGGAGGCGCAGGCGACGGTCGAGGAGGCGAAGAGCCAGTTCGACCGCAACGTGAAGCTCTCGCAGCAGGACAGCGTCTCGGAATCTGTGCTCGATACGGCGCGCCGCGAGTGGGAGACGGCCAAGGCGCGGCTCGTGGCGATCCAGTCGCAGCTCGACGACCGGCTGATCAATGCGCCCTTCAGCGGCCTCGTGGGCCTGCGCGACATCAGTCCCGGCGCGCTGGTGCAGCCGGGCGATGTCATCACGACGCTGGACGACGACAGCGTGATGAAGCTCGACTTCTCCGTGCCGGCCACTTTCCTGTCGGCGCTTCGGGCCGGGGTCGAGATCGTGGCTACGTCGGATGCTTTCGGCGACGAGGAGTTCAAAGGCGAGGTGAGCGCTATCGACAGCCGTATTGACCCGATCACGCGCACCGTGCAGGTGCGCGCGATGGTGCCGAATCCGGATGGCCTGCTGCGGCCGGGCCTGCTGATGCAGGTGGATCTTCTGAACAATCCTCGGCAGGCGGTGGTGATCCCCGAGGAGGCGCTGGTGCCGCTCGGCGAGCAGCAGTTCGTGCTGGTCGTGGACCGTGCCGACGGCAACCTGGTCGAGCGGCGCGAGGTTCGAATCGGTCGGCGCATGCCCGGCGAGGTCGAGATCATCGCAGGCCTCGAGGCCGGCGAGGCCATCATTACGCACGGCACGGCGAAAGCGCGCGCCGGCCAGACGGTACAAATCCAGGCCGTCGACGACGGTACGCAACGCCTGAGCGAGATGATCGACGGCCAGTCGGCCGCTGACGCTCCCGTCCGCAGCGGGCCATGATCCTCTCCGATATCTCCGTCAGGCGTCCCGTGCTCGCCTCGGTCATGGCGCTGCTGTTGATTGCGTTCGGCCTGCTCGCCTACCAGCGCCTGCCGCTGCGCGAATATCCCGACATCGATCCACCGGTGGTTTCCATCGAGACGCAGTATCCCGGGGCGGCCGCCAACGTCGTGGAAAGCCGCATCACCGAGGTCATCGAGGAGCGCATTTCCGGGCTGGAGGGCATCCGTTTCATCCAGTCGCGCAGCGAGGACGGCGAGTCGCAGATCGATATTGAGTTCAGCATCAATCGCGATGTCGACGACGCCGCCAACGACATTCGCGACCGAGTCTCAGGCGTCGTCAATCAGTTGCCCGAGGAGGCCATCGCGCCGGAGATCGAGAAGGTCGACAGCAGTGACGACGTGATCATGTGGTTCAACCTCACGGGCGAAGGCATGAGCATGCCCGAGCTGACCGATTACGCGGATCGCTACCTGATCGACCGCTTCTCGGTGCTGGACGGCGTGGCGCGCGTCCGCATCGGCGGCGATCAGACGTATGCGATGCGCATCTGGCTGGATCGCAATGCGCTGGCGGCGCGCGGCCTGACCGCGGCGGACGTCGAGGATGCGTTGCTCGCCGAGAACGTGGAGTTGCCGGCCGGCAGCCTGGAGTCCGAGGCGCGGCAGTTCACGGTTCGCCTGCAGCGCTCGTTCCGCACCCCGGAGAGCTTCGCCGGGCTCGTGCTGGCGCAGGGTGAGGACGGCTATCTGGTCCGACTGGGCGACGTTGCGCGCGTCGAACGCGGCGCGGTCGAAAGCCGCAACATGTTTCGCGGCAACGGCGTGCCGATGGTGGGCATCGGCATCATCAAGCAGTCGACGGCGAATACGCTGGATGTGACGCGCGCCGCCGCGGCGGAGAGCGAGCGCATCAGAGCGGGGCTGCCCGAGGGCATGCGGCTCGAGCAGAGCTTCGACAGCTCGGTGTTCATCGAAGGCGCCGTCAACGAAGTGTACAAGACGCTGTTCATCGCCATGCTGCTGGTCGTGTTCGTCATCTATCTTTTTCTCGGCAGCCTGCGGGCGACGCTGGTGCCGGCGGTGACCGTGCCGGTCTCGCTGACCGCGACGTTTCTCGCGCTGCTGGTCTTCGGCTTCTCGGTCAACCTGTTGACGCTGCTCGCGCTCGTGCTCGCTATCGGTCTCGTCGTCGACGATGCCATCGTCGTGCTGGAGAACATTCACCGGCGCATGGACGAGCACGGCGAAACGCGGCTCGTGGCCGCGTTCAGGGGCTCCCGCCAGGTGGCGTTCGCGGTCATCGCCACGACCGTCGTGCTGATTTCAGTGTTCGTGCCGATCGCTTTCATGCAGGGTGAGGTAGGAAGGCTGTTCTCGGAGTTTGCGCTCACCCTGGCCGCGGCCGTCGCATTCTCGGCCTTCGTCGCGCTGTCGCTCTCGCCGATGATGGCCTCGAAGCTCCTGAAGCCGCCGGCCGAGCGCACGCGCCTGACGCGCGCGCTCGACAATGCGTTCACGCGGGCGCGCGACGCTTATGTGCGCGCCCTGCAGGGCATGTTCAGGCATCTGTGGCTGGCCGGTCTCGCGTTTCTGGCCATCCTGCTCGGCGTCATGTTCCTGCTCCCGTCCATCGAGCGGGAATACGTGCCTGACGAGGATCGCGGCGCGTTTTTCGTCATGGTCGACGGGCCGGAGGGCGCGACCTACGAGTACATGGAAGCGTACATGGACGAGATCGAGGCGCGCATGATGCCGATGGTCGAAGACGGCGAGATCAGCCGACTGCTGGTGCGCGCGCCGCGCGCGTTCGGCAACTTCTCGACCTTCAATTCGGGCTTCGTCATCGTCGGGCTCGAGGACTGGGCCGAGCGGCGCCCGGCCGAGGAGATCATGGACGATGTCAGCGAACGCCTCGCTGATCTGCCCGGCGTGCGCGCGGCGCCGATCATGCGGCAGGGCTTCGGCGGCGGCCTCGGCAAGCCGGTGCAGCTCGTGCTCGGCGGCGCGAGCTACGAAGACCTGGCGGAATGGCGCGACACTCTGACGCAGCAGCTCGAGGCGGACAATCCGGGCTTCGAAGACATCGACTGGGATTACAAGGAAACCAAGCCGCAGATGCGCGTGGTCGTCGATTACGACCGCGCCGCCGATTTGGGCGTGACGGTGTCGAATGTCGGGCGCACGCTCGAGACCATGCTCGGCTCGCGGCGTGTGACGACCTACATCGATGACGGCGAGGAATATGACGTCATCCTGGAGGGCGAGCGCGACCTGCAGCGAACGCCGACCAGCCTGGAGAACATTTACGTGCGCTCCGAGCGCAGCGATCAGCTCATACCGCTTGCCAATCTGGTGCGGCTCGAAGACTTCGCCGACTCGCTTACGCTGAACCGCTACAACCGCGTGCGGGCGATCACGATGGAGGCGAATCTGGCCGAGGGTTACGCGCTCGGCGAGTCGCTCGACTATCTGGAAGCGCTCGTGCACGAGCACCTGCCGGACGAGGTGATCATCGACTGGAAGGGCCAGTCGCAGGACTTCAAGGGCGCCGCCGGCTCGGTGCTGTTCGTGTTTGCGCTCGGGATCGTCGTCGTCTTCCTGGTGCTTGCGGCGCAGTTCGAGAGCTACGTGCACCCGTTCGTGATCATGCTCACCGTGCCGCTGGCGATCGTCGGCGCGCTGCTGGGCTTGTGGCTGACCGGGCAGACGCTCAACATCTTCAGCCAGATCGGCCTCGTCATGCTGGTCGGGCTCGCGGCCAAGAACGGCATCCTGATCGTCGAGTTCGCCAATCAACTGCGCGACCAGGGGCTGGAGTTCGATGAGGCGCTGCTCGAGGCGGCGCGCGTGCGGCTGCGGCCGATCGTCATGACCGGCATCACGACCGCGGCCGGCTCAGTGCCGCTGATCGTTTCGTTCGGCGCCGGTGCGGAATCCCGCCGCGTGCTCGGCACGGTGATCCTGACCGGGGTGCTCGCAGCGACCTTCTTCACGCTGTTCATCGTGCCCGCGGCCTATCACCTGTTCGCGCGACGCACGGGATCGGTCGGCGACGTGAGCCGCCGGCTCGAGGCGGAGCTCGAGCGGGCTTGACTCCTCAGCGCGGCGCAGTGGCCCGGATCAAGTGCTGCGGGGTTCCTCGACCCGTGCTTTGAGCTCGGTGATGAGCTTCTTCAAGCGAGCGAGCACGAACTTGTGATCCGGCGGCTGCGGGCGCTTCAGACAGCGCAAATGGCTTCGAGCCGCGTTCTGCGACGCTTGCTGTTTCATGGATAGCTCTCCAGACCTGCAGGACCGGCTTGCGGCATCAGACGGCTGCACGAAGGTTTGCAACCCATTCTGCCGATCCGGGACCGGTCCGCGAATCGACCGGTTCACAGTTTTCCGGCTGGAAGGAGGGGTCAGCCGCCCGCTGATCAGCCTTACCCCGCTGGACGGGCTCGCCTGCCGGACGGGCGCGAGTCTTGCATCAGAGCTGCGGCCATCGCCGGGAATCAGAGCAATTCATCATGGGCAGAAGGGCCACGGCCGGGGAAGCGATCGAAGCCGAAGTCGAGCGGGGGCGTGAGGCTGAGCGTCCGGGCCAAATTCCGTTCCGCGGCTGGTGGGATATCGTCGTGCGCCTCTGGGAAGAGATCGGCCACGACAATGTCACCCTCGTCTCGGCATTGCCTTCTACGCCCTGCTCGCGCTGTTTCCGGGCATCGCGGCGGTGGCCGCGATCTATAGCCTGGTGGTCGATGCGGGCGACATTCGAAACCAGTTGAACGCGCTCGAAGGCGTTGTGTCCCCGGCGGCCCTCGATCTCGTCGGCGAACGGCTGCGCGGGCTCAGCGCGGGCAAGGAGGCGACGCTCAGCGTCGCCTCCTTTGCCGGGCTGGCGCTCGCGCTGTGGAGCGCCCGCAAGGGCATAAGCGCCCTGTTCGCCACCTGCAACATCGCCTATGAGGAAGTGGAGACGCGCGGTTTCCTGAAGCTCACGTTCCTGACCCTGCTGTTTACGCTGGGCGCGGTCATCGGCGCCGTGCTCGTCCTGACCGCAGCGTTCCTCATCCCGTTGGCCGTCGCCTGGATGGACCTGCCGGAGCTCGCGCGCAGGCTGCTGTCCTGGCTTCGCTGGCCGCTTCTCGCCGCAGTCAGCATGCTCGCGCTTGCGGTCATCTATCGTTTTGCACCTGATCGCGCCCGTCCGCGCTGGGAGTGGGTGAGCTGGGGCGCGTCGATCGCGACCGTGCTCTGGCTGCTGGCCTCAATCGGGTTTACGGCCTACGTCGAGCACACGAAGAGCATTGAGCAGACCTACGGCGCGCTCGGCGGCATTGTGATCGTGCTGCTCTGGTTCTATCTGACCGACTTCGCGATCGTGCTCGGCGCGGAAATCAACGCGGAGATGGAGCATCAGACACGCCGCGATACGACTACCGGGCCGGCTGAGCCGATGGGCGAGCGGGGCGCGTTCGTCGCCGATACGCTCGGCCCGGGAGCGCAAGGACAAGCGTTAAGGAAACTCTGATTTATTCGCTTGATCGGCGATAATGGCAGTTCATTGATTTACGCTGCACGGAGATCGGCACGATGCGTCAACAGACTCTCGCTGCGGGGACTTTTGAAGCCTATCGCAAGCCGACC
>JACDCP010000274.1 GCA_013817465.1 Gammaproteobacteria bacterium
CCGGTGCCCGGCACCTGGTTCAGCGCTTCATTGCGTCGAAGAAGTCCGCGTTGGTCTTCGTGTCCTTCATCTTGCTCAGCAGGAACTCGATTGCCGCCAGCTCATCCATCGGGTGCAACAGCTTGCGCAGCACCCATATCTTCTGCAGCTCGTCCGCATCCGTGAGCAACTCCTCGCGGCGGGTACCGGAGCGGTTGATATTGATGGACGGGAAGATGCGCTTCTCGGATATGCGCCGGTCGAGGTGGATCTCGAGATTACCCGTTCCCTTGAATTCCTCGTAGATCACGTCGTCCATGCGCGAGCCCGTATCGATCAGGGCCGTGGCCATGATCGTCAGGCTGCCGCCCTCCTCGATATTGCGCGCCGCGCCGAAGAAGCGCTTGGGCCGGTGCAGTGCGTTCGCGTCCACGCCGCCCGTCAGAACCTTGCCCGAGGACGGCACGACGGTGTTGTAGGCGCGCGCGAGGCGCGTGATGGAATCGAGCAGGATCACCACGTCGGCTTTGTGCTCGACCAGCCGCTTGGCTTTTTCGATGACCATTTCGGCGACTTGCACATGCCGGCTCGCCGGTTCGTCGAAGGTGCTCGAGACGACTTCGCCCCGCACCGTGCGCGCCATCTCCGTGACCTCCTCCGGCCGCTCGTCGATGAGCAGCACAATGAGGAAGCACTCGGGGTGGTTGGAGGCGATCGAGGACGCGATATTCTGCAGCAGCATCGTCTTGCCGGCCTTCGGCGGCGAAACGATCAGGCCGCGTTGGCCCTTGCCGACAGGCGCGATCATATCGATGATGCGCGCGGTCAGATCCTCGGTGCTGCCATTGCCCATCTCGAGGTTGAGCCGCGTGCGCGGGAACAGCGGCGTCAGGTTCTCGAACAGCACCTTGTTCCGGGTATTCTCCGGCGCATCGATGTTGATCTCGCCGACCTTGAGCAGTGCGAAGTAGCGCTCGCCGTCCTTCGGCGGGCGAATGAGGCCCGACACCGTGTCGCCGGTGCGCAGATTGAATCGCCGGATCTGGCTCGGCGACACATAGATGTCGTCGGGCCCGGCGAGATACGAGCTGTCCGAGGAACGCAGGAAGCCGAATCCGTCCTGCAGGATCTCCAGCACGCCGTCGCCGTAAATGTCCTCGCCGTTGCGTGCATGCTCCTTGAGGATCGAGAATATGATGTCCTGCTTGCGCGAGCGGGCCAGGTTGTCGAGGCCCATGGACTGGGCGAGCTGCACGAGATCGGCGGCCGGCTGGGTCTTCAGTTCCGTCAGGTTCATGGCGTTCTTGCTCGTTTCGAGTTCGCTGCGCGGAATGACCTCGAGATCGCCGTCATCACTCATCTCCGCGCCGGCGCTTCTCGGCCGCGGATTCTTCTTTCCGTTGCCCTTTGGCCGGTTGGGGCGATTGCCAGCCTTGGCCCGGCCGCGCGCCGAGTTGCCGAGATAGCCCCTCACAGGTTGGTTTCCAGAAACGCCGCAAGCTGCGACTTCGACAGCGCACCGACCTTTTGCGCCTCGACGTTGCCGTTCTTGAACAGCATGAGTGTCGGAATGCCGCGGATGCCGAAGCGGGGCGGTGTGTTCGGATTCTCGTCGATGTTCAGCTTGGCGATGCGCAGCTTGCCTTCGTACTCGGAGGCGAGCTCGTCGAGGATCGGCGCAATCATCTTGCACGGCCCGCACCACTCTGCCCAGAAATCGAGCAGCACGGGCTGGTCGGACTTGAGAACATCATCTTCGAAACGGTCGTCCGAGGTATGGACGATGTGATCGCTCACTTGGCATTTCCTCCGGTGAAGCTCGGGAGAGGGGTCCAGGGAGAGGCGGTGCGCAAGGCGGCACGCTTCAGGCTGAGTCGGCCGAGTGACGCAGCGTGCTCAATAAGGCACAATGTCGCAGCTTTGTTGCGGCTTCTCTCGGAATCGTATAATTGGCGGACGGGTATGGTAGGTGCGGAACGGTCCGCAACGCGCTTGCCGGGTATTTTGGACTGCACAGAACGGAATTTGCAAGCTTTTCGACGTAAATTGCCGGCGAACCCGGCCCCCCGGTGACGCAAACCCATCTCAGCGAAGTGAGCTTCGATGAGCTCGGGCTCGTCGAGCCGCTGGCCAGGGGCGTCGCCGACGCGGGCTTCGAGTTCTGCACGCCGATCCAGGCGCAGACGCTGCCGCTCGCGCTGGCGGGCCGCGACGTCGCAGGTCAGGCCCAGACCGGCACCGGCAAAACCGCGGCATTTCTGCTGGCCGGCTTTCAGTATCTGCTCACGCGCCCCGCGCCGAGGCAACGCCGGCTCAACGATCCCCGCGCGATCATCCTTGCGCCGACGCGCGAGCTTGCGGTCCAGATACACAAGGATGCCGAGGTGCTCGCGCAGCACACCGGCTTTTCGCTCGGGCTCGCCTTCGGCGGCACCGATTACGAAAAGCAGCGGCGCATTCTGACTGAAGGCGTCGACATCCTGATCGGCACCCCGGGCCGCACGATCGATTACTTCAAGCAGCGCGTGTTCGATCTGCGCGCGGTTCAGGTGGCAGTGCTCGACGAGGCGGATCGCATGTTCGATCTCGGTTTCATACGCGACATCCGCTATGTCTACCGCCGCCTGCCGCCGCCTGACAGGCGGCTGACCATGCTGTTCTCCGCAACGCTTTCCCACCGCGTCATGGAGCTCGCCTACGAGCACATGAACAACCCGCAGCTCATCCGCGTCGAGCCCGACAAAGTCACCGCCGACAGCGTGCGTCAAACGCTGTATTTCCCCTCGAACCGGGAGAAGATCCCGTTGTTGATCGGCCTGCTGCGGCGCATGGACGCCCGCCGAACGATGGTTTTCTGCAACACGAAGCGCGCGGCCGAGCGATTGCAACGCCACCTGGAAGGCAACGGCATTCGCGCCGAAGCGATCACGGGCGACGTGCCGCAACGCAAGCGGTTGAGCATGCTGCGGCAGTTCCAGAACGGCGAGCTGCCGGTTCTGATCGGTACGGATGTCGCATCGCGCGGCCTGCACGTGCCGGACGTGAGCCACGTCTTCAATTACGACCTGCCGCAGGAGGCCGAGGACTACGTGCACCGAATCGGCCGCACGGCCCGACTCGGCGCGGCGGGCGATGCCATCAGCTTCGGCTGCGAGGACTACGTCGTGTCGTTGCCGGACATCGAGAATTTCATCGGCCGCAAGATCCCGGTGGAGCCGGTCGAACCCGGCTTGTTGCCCGAGCTGGCGCCGCCCTCTCCTCCTCCGCGGGTGCGCGACGGCGGGCCTGCCAGAAACAGGCCGGCACGCAGCGAGGAAGGCAAGCGGGGCCCGCGAAAACGTTCGCGCAGGCCGCAGCCCGGCAGCCGTTGACAAGGGGCCGGCAGTCCTGTCAGGGATCCTGCACTCGCCCGGACAAAACCTCGATCTTTTCGATCAGGCGCGGCAGATCAACCGGCTTCGTGTCGTAATCATCGCATCCGGCCGCTAGCGCTTTTTCCCGATCGCCGGCCATTGCGTGCGCTGTCAGCGCGATAATTGGAATCGACGCCGTCGCCGGGTCACCCCGTAGCTCCCGCGTAACGGCATAGCCGTCCCGGCCCGGCAGGCTGATGTCCAGCAGTATCAGCTCGGGCCGCTCGCTGCGGGCGCGCCGCATGCCCTCCTCTCCGTCGACCGCGATCAATACCTCATAGCCCCGGCGTGCCAGGCGCCGGGACAGCATGTCCCGGTTCATCTCGTTGTCTTCTACCAGCAGGATGCGCTTCATGCGTTCGGAGAGGTG
>JACDCP010000057.1 GCA_013817465.1 Gammaproteobacteria bacterium
GGATCAGGCTGCCCTCCCAGCCGGGACCCCACCACCGATCCAGGACGCCAGCGGAAAACATGTAGTTTCCCAGCACCACACCCGCGTAGGAACCGTCCAGACGCAGGTTCTTGCCGTCATCAGGCCCGGCGACCTTCTGCACTTGCAAATTCCAGGCAAGACGCTCGCCGGTCCACTCGAGACCGCTCTGGATTTCGGCCGATTCCCGCGGCGTCGCCTCGAAAGTGCGCAGCGCGCGCGGATCCTCGGCGACAGCCAGTCGTGCGTTGAACTGCACGGTATCGACACGCATGGCATCGCGGGCAGCCTGTTGCAAACGGGCAAGCGAATCCTTTTCAGTGGCAGACAGATCGGCCGGATCAGCTTCGCTCAAGAATCGGGAGATGTCACCCCAGGACAGCGGCCATGTCGTGACGGGGGCGCGGATGATGTCGGCGTCGGCAAGAATCTGCACGTCGTGGCGGATGCTGAGGTCTCCCGGGTCGAGCCATGGACCGGCCTGCAAGAGGCCAGGGAAGGCGCTGAGTGCCAGCAGCACGGCAAAAAATCCTGTCAGGGGCAGCTTGGGCATTGCAACGTTGGAACCACTGCGGCAGCGGCAGGTGTAGCGGGATCGGCGGGCGAAGGTACTCGGGCGGCATCTTAATGTCGGCCTCGAAGTGAAGCAACCTGCTGTGCGCATACAGTTCAATGGTGTGCGCATCGAACTCTTGCGCAAGTCGGGAGTACTACCGCGTAACAGAAAACTCTGCATTCCGACCACTGCAGAGCGCCCGCGGGTATGGCCGGTGGTTTCTACGGCGTCAAACCGACTCTGCGGCAGCGCGCAGGCGCTTGTCGGCACTCAGGAACTTCAGTTCCTCGATTTCGCGTCGGGCAATTGCGAAAGTGGCGAGATGCAGGGCGTCCAGACTGCGGACGATGCCGCGGGGTGCCACATGCTCGGCGCGCTCGCAGACCTCACCGGTCAGTTCCCAGATCTCGCAGTGGCGCCACAAGGCCGCAACTTCCCGCTCCGCGTCGGCCACCAGGGCCTCCGGGCATTCCTCCAGAAGCCGAACCCGGAGAAAGGCCCGGGCGGTTTCGACCAGCGAGAGGCGCGAGGTGATCAGGGTGTCGGCGTCGTTGATTTCCCTCTCCACCTCGGGCGAGAGGCCGTGTTCCAGGACAGGGCGGAGGATTGCGGAACTGTCCAGGTAGAGAATAGAAGCCATTCGGGCTGACACGGGCGCGGGATTGCTGGAGTTAGCCGCCTCTTCCGCTAGCGGTCCTCGCGCAGCTCATCCAGCAAGCGATCGACCGATTCACTCGGCAGCCCAAGCGGGCGCGGAGCCCAGGAGCGCCGCCCCGGCTTGGAGCGAACCGCACGGGTGATCTGACCTTGTCGCGCCAACCGGTCCAAAAGGGCGCCCAGGGAGTCCGGCGCCAACGGCTGGTGTCTGGCGGGCCCCAGTTCGGCCACCACTTCATCGCGATCACTGACCAGAATGGTCTCGCCGCGACGCGCCAACCGCACGTACTCCGACAGGCGCGCTTTCAGTTGCCTGATGCCCACGGATTTCATGCAGTCATTGTAGTCACCGGTGGTCACATGATCAAGAATTTGTTGAGGGCACGCGCTCTTTGCGCCGGTCACGTGGAAATGGCGAGGAGCGCGGCGAGACGTTCGAACGTCGTACATTCAACGTGGCGAGCTTGGGTCCGTACCAATCGGCGCCCACCACCTGAGTAGCGTTACTTCATCCAACGGCCTTGCACCGTACTTTCGACCCCACAGGAAGCACTCCAGAAAAAATGCACTGACAAGCCATTCTGTCTTGTCTATGCCTTCCTTTGTGGCACCGGAACTTCTCAATGCCCCAGCCACGCTGCTCCACCCTTCCCCGCTGATGAAATAACGCCACAGGTCCGGTCGGCCCGCGAGTAACTCCTTGTGATTCAAGAAGAAAAAATCAAAGTATGCCGGCAGCCAGTCACATTCCTCCAAGTCTACCAGGCTGGGAGACTCCTTCCTCAACAGGATAGTGAAGCCGCTCAGATCTCCGTGAGCCGGCGTAAATGGAAAATACGACGGCCAACTGCCGGCAACAGCTTTCACCCACAGCGACGCGCTCTCCGGTAGCGGCAGTGATCTCGCGTAGCCGGCTACTCGATCCCAGAATAATGCAGATGCTGGCCGGTGCTCCTCCATGGTGAGTTCCTCGTATTGACGAAGGAGCACGGACGCGGCGCTGATGCGAGCATGTGAAGTTGCCTTGAGGACGATTGCCCATCAACGTACGGTTCTCGCTCCACCTTGCCGTCGTCCATGATTTCGAGCGCCGGCACATCCAGAAATCGACCGAGCCGCACGCGGACGTCGAGCTCCGCAGTGCCGGTACGCGGTTCCTTCCTGAGCCGGACGACTTCTCCTCGCACGTGATCGATCAGGATCGCGTCGCCCCGTTTGGCGAGGACAAGTATCGGAAACTTCGCTTCCGGCTGGTTGGCCTTTTGCTTCTTACCTCCAGCGCCAACAAAAACAACAAACGGCGGTATGATCATGAATAGAAGCCGATACACGAATCTTTTGGCGCGCAGCATACGCAAGCGTCTCAAGGTCTTTGTGTCCAGCAGGCTGGCCGGCCGATGACGCACCAGGGCGTGATGCGCAATGCTCGGTTCCCGAAGCAGCCAGACGCCCGGCTGAAGGTGCCGGGTGCATTCAAGCACCTTGCTTGCAAGGCGCCTCTTTCGATTCCTGAACGAAAAAACGTATTTAACCACTGCCAGAGTTCAGGTTGACGGCATTACTTTTCGACCGCGTCCTGCGGATGCGCGCTCTACGCGCCGCACGTGCCGGCACGACGATTCATGCCGCCACCAGTTTCGACAATGTCGCTGAGCCCCGGAAACCGGGCGTCATTGGAGCGCGCAACGCCGGGCAGCCGTCGGCACGGCCGGTCATCATGAACGGATCGATCACCGGGACGCGAGACGAGTGGCGGCCCCGTACTGCTGTTCGACCCATGCTTGATAGTCCGCATCGATCAATCGTCGCCACCACTGCTCGTTATCCAGATACCACTGAATGGTTCGGGACAGAGCCACGCCAATGGATTCCCGCGGACTATAATCCAGCTCGGCGGCACACTTCGAAAAATCCAGCGCATATCGGAAATCATGCCCGGGCCGGTCCCTGACGAAGCTTATCAATGATGCGCAGGTGCCACCGGCGGCTGCCGGCGAGGCGGGAAAGCGCGGGCAAAGCAACGGGTCGCCCGCAAATGCGTCGTCCATCAACTGGCACAGCTTCCTGACGAGGTCGAGATTCGTCCACTCGTTGTTGCCGCCGATGTTGTAGTAGGAGCCCGACTTGCCGTGTTGCAGTATTCGCTCTATACCGCGGCAATGGTCCGTTACAAAAAGCCAGTCGCGGACATTGCGGCCGTCTCCGTACAAGGGTACAGCGCGACCGTGCAATAAATTGACGATCACCAGCGGAATCAGTTTCTCCGGGAAGTGGAACGGGCCGAAATTGTTGGAGCAGTTGCTGATGGTGGTCTGCAGACCGTATGTCCGATGATAGGCGCTCACCAGATGATCGGCGGCGGCCTTGCTCGCCGCATAGGGCGAGCTCGGTGCGTAACGGGCCGTTTCGGCAACCGGTGGATCGCTGTCGCCGAGCGAGCCGAAGACTTCGTCGGTCGAAATCTGATGAAACCGATGCGCGTGCACCGGCGGGTCGGATTCGAGCCAGACAGCGCGCGCTGCCTTGAGCAATGCGTGCGTGCCGATAACATTCGTCTGGACGAACTCGTCGGGGCCGGATATGGAGCGATCGACGTGCGATTCGGCCGCAAAGTTCACGATCGTATTGATCGAATGCTCACGCAGCAGCCCGAGCACGAGACGCTCATCGCAGATGTCGCCGTGCACGAAATGAAATCCGCTCTCGCCGTTAACGGAAGCCAGGTTGTCCAGGTTGCCTGCGTACGTCAGCTTGTCGAGGACCACTACGACATCCCGCGGATGGTGCTCGCGCCAGTAGTGCACGAAATTGGACCCGATGAATCCGGCGCCGCCGGTAACCAGCAAGTTACTCATCTTGCATCTCGGCCAGCATGCGCCGCAGATTGGATCGCCAGTGCGCCGGCCGGATGCCGAGTCGCGCCTGCGCCAGACGGGAATCGAGCACACTGTAAGCCGGCCGCCTAGCCCTGGTCGGGTAGTCCTCGGTCATCACGGGTTCGACGGGGACCGCCTTTGTCAACAGCCCCTGCCGCATCGCCTCCTCCTGCACGGCCAGCGCGAAATCATACCAGCTTGCCACGCCCGCATCCGCCCAATGATAAGTGCCTGGCGATGGCTGCGCGGCAAATCGCCAGATGACGTCGGCCAGAAACCCCGCCCAGGTCGGGCTGCCGGCCTGATCGGCCACCACTTGTAGCCGGTCGCGCTCGCGCATGAGGCGCAGCATGGTCTTGACGAAATTGCGGCCATGCACCCCGTACAACCACGAGGTCCGCAACACGGTAAGCCCGGCCGGGCAGGCCTCGCGCGCCTGGACTTCACCGGCGAGCTTGCTCGCACCGTAAGTATTGACCGGTTGGGTATCGTCGTCGACGCTGTATGGCCGCGATTTGTCTCCGCCGAACACGAAGTCAGTCGAGATGTGGATCATGCGCGCACCGAGCTGACGGGCGGCGCGGGCCACATTTTCGGCGCCCCTGGCGTTGACGGCGAAAGCACGATCGCGCTCGGATTCCGCATCGTCGACGGCCGTGTAAGCGGCACAGTTGATCACTACCTCGGTTTGCTGCCGTTCGAAAGCCTCGGTCACGGCCCCTGCATCCGACACGTCGAGCTGCTGGCGCGACAGTATGAGTATCTCCCGCTCGGCCGGACACGTCTTCTCGAGCGAGTCGGCCAGCTGGCCTCCTCCGCCGGTGATCAGCACCCTCACGGAAAGTAATCGCACTTGGCAAACGCGGTTCCGCTCGCGTCCTTGCGGGACAATCTCGGCGTTTCAGCCGGATCGAGAGGCCAATCGATCGCGACGCGGCTGTCGTTCCACTGCAAAGTCCGCTCCGCTTCGGGAAGGTAATAGTCCGTGCACTTGTAGATGACATCGGCGGTTTCGCTCAAAACCAGAAAACCGTGCGCGAAACCCTCGGGCACCCAGAGCTGCATCCGATTTTCGCCCGTCAGCTTTGCTCCGACCCAACGGCCGAACGTCGCGGAGCTTTGCCGCAGATCCACGGCGACATCGAAGATTTCGCCGGAGACGGCGCGAACGAGCTTGCCCTGTGGCCTGTCGATCTGGTAGTGGAGCCCGCGCAGGGTGCCGGCTATGGAATGACTGTGGTTGTCCTGCACGAAAGCGGCGTCGACGCCTGCCTCCGCGAAACTCCGCTGCTGCCAGGTCTCCATGAAGTAGCCGCGCTCGTCCTCGAAGACCCGGGGCTTGACGAGTTTCACGGCGGCTATGCCGGTCCCTACGATCTCCATCAATCCTCCTCGGCCAGTCGCAGCAGATAGCGGCCATATTCCGAGTTCCGCATTGTGCCGGCCAACTTGCTGAGCTGCGCTGCGTCGATGAAGCCGAGCCGATAAGCCACCTCTTCCGGACACGATATCTTGAGCCCCTGGCGGTTCTCGATGGCTTCGATGAAGATCGAGGCCTGCATGAGCGACTCGTGCGTGCCGGTGTCGAGCCACGCGATGCCTCTGCCGATCAGCTCGACGTGGAGCGCACCTCTCTGGAGATAAATGCGATTGACATCGGTGATCTCAAGCTCGCCGCGTGCCGAGGGCTCGAGCGACTTTGCTATATCGACGACCTGGCGGTCATAAAGATAAAGTCCCGTCACAGCGTAGTTGGAGCGGGGCTCCGCCGGCTTTTCCTCGATACAGATGGCGTTTCGATCGGCGTCGAACTCCACGACACCGTAGCGCTCGGGATGATTGACGTAGTAGGCGAATACAGTCGCGCCACTTTCACGCTGCGCGGCCGCTTGAACCTGTTCCGGCAGCCCGTGGCCATAAAAGATGTTGTCGCCCAGAATCAGTGCAACTGAACCGTTACCGATGAAATTCGCGCCGATGATGAGCGCTTGCGCGAGCCCCTCCGGGCGAGGCTGCGCCTCGTACTCGAGCGCAAGCCCCCATTTGCTGCCATCGCCCAGCAGCGTCTGGTAAAGCGGCAGATGCTGGGGGGTAGAGATGACGAGGATCTCGCGGATGCCCGCCAGCATCAGCGTCGCCAGCGGGTAGTAAATCATCGGCTTGTCGTATACCGGCAGGAGCTGCTTGCTGACCGCGCCGGTCGCGGGATAAAGGCGCGTGCCCGAGCCGCCCGCGAGGAGAATGCCTTTTCTCGTCACTCTCAGAGCTCAGTCGGCAAGCGTCATTTCGATGCCGACACAGGCTGCAATCTGAAAACGCGGGCAAGCTTTGACGCAGCCGGGATATCGCCACGGTGCAAGGCATCACGAACGTCGTCGAGTTTACAAGCGTCTTCAACCGACAGATACGGTGACCAGTCGGTTTCGTCTTGCAGCAGCTCGACATCCACTTCCGCTACATAGCGGCCTGCGTGCACGTGTTTTACTCGATGTCGCTTGTTCATCGCCGCCTTTCGGTGTAATTCTCCACCCATCGCTTTGGATCCGGTCGATAGGCCGTCACCAATACCGCCGGTTCCGACAACCCTTTCGGAATACCCCAGACGACATGTATCGGACGCTGCTCTCGGTCAAATTGTAGCACCAGGACGGCCGGGCCCTTCCTGAAGCCCGGGTAGTCTTCGACAACGACGGCATTTCCGATACCCGTCAGCAGATCGCGCACCAGGATCCCGTCGTTCGAAAGCTCGTCGTACCCGTGTTCAGATACCCTCACCGTGCCCGCGGCAACAAGGTTACGAATAGCTTCAAAAGTCTCACTCACCTCATTGATCGCGCCAGCCATCGGCAATCTTCAGCAGGCTCCTGAGCTGGGAGCTTAGCGCCTCGCGCGCAGATTCGCCGGTGATCGCCGGCGCGACGCGCGCCGCGAGCTTCTTGCCGAGCTCGACGCCCCACTGATCGAATGCATTGATGTTCCAGATCACGCTCTGTACGAACACTTTGTGCTCGTACAGAGCGATGAGTTTGCCCAGTGTTTCCGAATCGAGTTGTGGGAACATATAGATCGAGCTCGGTCGATCGCCGGGATGCACTTTATGCGGCGCCAGCCGCGCGATGTCACCGGCATCGAGTGCCTGCCGCTCGAGGTGCGTAACAACGTCAGCTTCAGTCTGTCCGCCCATCAACGCCTCCGCCTGGGCAAGACAGTTCGCGAGTGCCAGATCCTGCTGCTGCTGGAAATCGCTCGAGGCATTCACCGGCACGATAAAGTCCGCTGCGAATCGGCGCGTGCCCTGGTGCAGGAGTTGGTAAAAAGAATGCTGCGCATTCGAGCCCGGCTCACCCCAGACGATCGGGCAGGTCTGCCACTCGACCGGCTCTCCGTCGCGGGTCACGCGCTTGCCGTTGCTTTCCATCTCGAGCTGCTGGAGGTAGGCGGGAAAGCGATGCAGGCGCTGATCGTAGGGCAGAATGACGAGCGATCCGGCGTCCTGGAAGTTCACATTCCACACGCCCAGCAATGCGGCGATCACCGGCAGGTTGCGTTCGAACGGCGCGCGGCGAAAATGCTCATCCATCGCATGCGCGCCGGCCAGCAGGCGTTCGAAGTGGTCCATGCCGACGGCGAACGCGATCGCGAGACCGACCGCCGACCATAGCGAATAGCGGCCACCGACCCAATCCCAGATGGCGAAGCGCAGATCGGAGGCTATGCCGAACTCATCCATGGCTCCTGCATTGACCGAGACCGCGACGAAATGACGGGTCACTGCTGCCTCGCTTCGTTGCGTGATCAGCCAGTCGCGGGCCTGCCGTGCGTTGATCATGGTCTCCAGGGTGGTGAAGGACTTCGAGCAGACGATGAACAGCGTGGTCTCTGCATGCACGATCCCGAGCACATCGCTGATCTGGACGCCGTCGACGTTGGAAACGAAGTGCGTCCGGATATCTGACTTGCGAAACCGTGCCAGCGCCTCGACCGCCATGACCGCGCCGAGATCGGAGCCGCCGATACCGATGTTGACCACGTCGGTGATTCGCCTGCCTGTGGACCCGGTAAAGCTGCCGGCATGCACGGCATCGACCAGCTCGCGCATCTTTGCCAGTTCAGCCTCGACCTGGGGCATGACATTCTTGCTGCCGGCCGGCATGGGCCTGCCGGAGCGGTTGCGGAGCGCAACGTGCAGGGCGGGCCGGCATTCCGTGTTGTTCGCGGATTCGCCGCTGAAGAGGCCCTCTATCCGATCGGCCAGGCCCATTTCCCCGCCGAGGGCAAGGAGCAGGCGCATCGTCTCGTCTGTAACCGGATGGCGCGAATAGTCGAACAGGAGCCCCTCTTGCTTGAGCGAGAAGCGTTCGAACCGATGCGGGTCCCGGTCGAACAGATCGCGGAGCGAGCCGCCGCATCGTTCTTCTGCGTGTCGCTCGAGCGCTTTCCAGGCTTTCGATCGCTCAGCCACGGGGCTCGATCCCGTAGTAGTCGAGATACCATTCGATGAAGCGCTCGACCCCTTCCTCGATCGGCGTCGAGGGCCGGTAATGCACGTCGCGAATCAGGGCATCGACATCGGCGAAAGTGTCCGGCACGTCGCCGGGCTGCATCGGCAGCAGATTTTTTTCGGCCTTCCGGCCGAGGCATTTCTCGATGATTTCGATATAGCGCAGCAGCTCGACCGGCTCGTGGTTGCCGATGTTGTATACGCGGTACGGCGCTTTGCTGGTGCCCGGATCGGGCGACTCACCATTCCACTCGGCGTTCGGCTCGGCGACGCGGTCGAGCGTCCGTACTACGCCCTCGACGATATCGTCTATATAGGTGAAATCGCGCCGGTGATCGCCGTAGTTGTAAACGTCGATGGGCTCGCCGGCCAGAATCTTGCGCGTGAACAGGAACAGCGCCATATCCGGGCGCCCATACGGCCCGTACACGGTGAAGAAGCGCAAGCCGGTGGTCGGCAATCCGTATAGATTCGAGTACACGTGGGCCATCAGCTCGTTGGCCTTCTTGGTCGCCGCGTACATGGACAGCGGATGATCCACGTTGTGGTGCACGGAAAACGGCATCCGGGTATTCGCACCGTAGACGGAGCTCGAGGACGCATAGACCAGATGCTCCACGTCGTGGTGACGGCAGCCTTCCAGGACGTGCATGAAACCGACGAGGTTGCTCTCCACGTAGGCGTGTGGATTTTCGATGGAGTAACGCACGCCGGCCTGCGCTGCAAGATGCACGACCCGCGGAAATTTTTCCCGCTCGAACAATTCTTCCATGGCTGCACGGTCTGCCAGATCGAGCTTGACGAACGAGAATCCTGTCTGGCCTTCCAGTCGGGCGAGGCGCGCCTGCTTGAGGCTGACGTCGTAGTAGTCGCTCATGCTGTCGAGGCCGACCACTTCGTCGCCGCGCGCGAGCAGATATTGCGCCACGTGATAGCCGATGAACCCGGCAGCGCCGGTGACGAGTACTCTCAAAGCAACTCTCCGGCTTCCTGATCTGCCCCTTCGCGCAGGGCAGGTTTCAACCCGCCAGCGCGCAGCGCGTAAATCGACGGCCGAATGAATTCCGCCCTGCAATCGTCCACCGAAAGAAATGGGGACATTCCTGATTTTCCGTCTGGAAAATCAGGAATGTCCCCATTTCTACAGTCGGCCATCGGTTTCACTTGCCGGAAAGATGTGCTTGATGTCGTACAGTACGTGGTCGGGCTTACCGAGCGCGCGCACACGCGCAACGCCCATGTCGCGGAACTCGCGGTGCGCCACGGCCATGACGATCGCATCGTAGATCCCTTCGTTCGGCTGTTCGATGAGATCGAGACCGTACAGGCGCTGGGCGATTTGCCGGTCGACCCAGGGATCGTACACGTCGACGCGGGCGCCATAATCGGCGAGCTCGTGAACCACGTCGACGACGCGCGTGTTGCGCACGTCCGGGCAATTCTCCTTGAAGGCCAGACCGAATATCAGGACCCGCGCGTCCATCAAGTGAATGCGGCGCCTGATCATGTGGCGCGCCACCTCGGCTGCCACGTAGTTGCCCATGTTGTCGTTGATGCGCCGGCCCGCGAGGATCATCTCGGGATGGTAGCCGATCTCCTGGGACTTGAAGGTCAGATAATAGGGGTCGACGCCGATGCAGTGCCCGCCGACGAGGCCGGGCCGAAACGGCAGGAAATTCCATTTGGTGCCGGCGGCAACGAGCACCTCCTCGGTGTCGAGTCCGAGCCGGTTGAAGATGAGCGCAAGCTCGTTGATCAGCGCGATATTGACGTCGCGCTGCGTATTTTCGATGACCTTGGCGGCTTCGGCCACGCGGATGCTGGATACACGATGCGTCCCGGCCGTCACGATACGCCGGTACAGCGCGTCGACGAATTCTGCCGTTTCCGGCGTCGATCCCGAGGTCACCTTGGGGATTGAGGCCAGCCTGTGCTCCCTGTCCCCCGGATTGATGCGCTCCGGGCTGTAGCCGACGAAGAAGTCCTCGTTGAACCGGAGCTTCGACGTATCCTCGAGGATCGGGACGCACACTTCTTCCGTGGCGCCCGGATACACGGTCGACTCGTAAACCACGACGTCCCCCGGCCCGAGCGCCTCACCCACCGTCCGGCTCGCCGCTTCCAGGGGACCGAGGTCCGGCCGCTTGTGGGCGTCGATCGGCGTCGGCACCGTCACGATTAACACGTTGCAGGATCGGAGATCGCCAGGGTCGGCGGAAAAGCGGAGCTGCCGTGCCCCGACCAGCTCGTCTTCCGGCACCTCGAGCGTGGCGTCGCGGCCGGCAACCAGCTCGTCTATACGTTGGTTGTCGACATCGAAGCCCAGGGTGGGCAGGCGCCGGCCGAACTCGACCGCCAGCGGCAAGCCAACATACCCGAGACCGATAATGCCGAGCCTGATATCTCCAGCCTGGGGAAACATCGAAAGGCGTCAGTGCAGCAGGAAAAACACCGACAGCAGGCCGGTGAGGCTCATTGTGATCGTATACGGCAGCGCGAGCCAGACCATTTGCAGATAGGAGAGCCGGATCAATGGCGCGAGCGCAGAGGTGAGCAGGAACAGAAATGCCGCCTGCCCGTTGGGTGTCGCGACGCTGGGAATATTGGTGCCGGTGTTGATGGCGATCGCCAGGTTGTCATACACCTCGCGGCTGATGAAACCGGCGTCCAGCGCTTCCTTGATCTCGGTGATGTAGATCGTCGCCACGAACACGTTGTCGCTGATCATCGACAGCACGCCGTTCGCCACGTAGAACATGGCCGTCTGCATGCTGCCCTGCAGGGTCAGCACCCAGCCGATGACGGGCGTGAAAAGTTGGTGATCGGCGATCACCGCAACAATCGCGAAAAATACCACCAGCAGGGCAGTGAACGGCAGCGCCTCCTCGAACGCGCGGCCGATGCGATGCTCCTCGGTCACGCCGGTGAACGTGGTCGCGAGCACGATGATCATGAGGCCGATGATGCCGACTGCGGCAAGGTGGAAGCCGAGCCCGATGATCAGCACCACGGACACCACGGCTTGCGCGATCAGGACAGCTTTTTCCTGCTGAGTGCGCTCCGCCGAGCGCTTCTGATCGTATTTGGCGAGCACAACGCGCACCGGCTCCGGCAGGGTATAGCCGTAGCCGAACCAGCCGAGCTTCTCGACGAGGGCACAGGTCATGAGCCCGACGATGAAGACGGGCATCGAAACGGGCGCCATGCGCACGAAGAACTCGACGAACTCCCAGCCCGAGACCGTGGCAATCAGCAAATTCTGCGGCTCGCCGACCAGCGTCGTGACGCCGCCGAGCGCGGTGCCGACAGCGGCATGCATGACCAGGTTGCGAAGAAACCCGCGGAAGCGATCCAGATCCTCGCGGTGCAGCTCGTGTACCTCTTCGTCGGTGCCGTGATCGTGCTCGTGCTCGGAGGATTTACCCGAGGCGACCTTGTGATAGACGCCATAGAAGCCGACCGCGACCGTGATGACCACGGCGGTGACGGTGAGCGCATCGAGAAAGGCGGACAGGAACGCGGCCGTGAAGCAGAACATCAGCGAAAGCCGGATTTTCGAGCGGATGCCGAGCAGCAGTTTCGTGAATGTGAACAGCAGCAGCTCCTTGAGGAAGAAGATGCCGGCGACCATGAAAATCAGCAGCAGGATGACCGGAAAAGCCGCGTACGTGTGATGGTATACCGACTCCGCCGACGTAAGCCCGATGACGACCGCTTCGATCGCCAGCAGCCCGCCCGGCTGCAGCGGATAGCATTTGAGCGCCATGGCCAGTGTGAAGATGAATTCGCCGACCAGCAGCCAGCCGGCGATGGTGCCGCCGAAGGCGGCAAAAACGAGCGGGTTGAGGACCAGAAACGCGAGAATGGTGAGCTTGTACCACTCGGGCGAATTGCCGAGGAAATTATCGACGAAGGCCCGCGTCATCGAGGAACTCATCTCAGCATTCCACGCGAGCCGCGTTGTCACCCAATCGCCTGCCGGCGAGGCGCTCGCAGGCAAGACGCCCGGCGCCGACCGTATCCGATATACGGTCAAGCCGGGCAACGCAGCATCCGGGCGAGTGGGTGGCAACCCTTCGGGACGGTGGC
>JACDCP010000058.1 GCA_013817465.1 Gammaproteobacteria bacterium
GTGCTGCTCAGCAACCTGGCGAGCGAGCTCAATGTGCTCGCGAACCTGCTCAAACGCATTGCGCGCCGTTCCTGGCGCAGCCGCGATTTTACGCTCGCCGACTTGCGCACGGCGCTGGTCGCGATTATTGCGCATCTGCCGGTCTACCGGACCTATGTCACGGCCAGCGGCATCGGTGAAGAGGATGGACGTTATCTCGATTGGGCGGTCGCGCAGGCGCGGCGGGACCATCCTCAGCTCGAGGGCTCCCTGTTTCGTTTTGTCGATCGCGCGCTGCGGGCGGATCTGCCGGCCCGTGCCAGCGGCGAGTATCTGCCGCAGGAGGTGCTCCGCTTCGCGATGAAGAGCCAGCAGCTCAGCGGCGCGGTCGCCGCCAAGGGTGTCGAGGACACGGCTTTTTACCGCTACAACCGGCTCGTGTCGCTCAATGAAGTGGGCGGCGATCCGTCGCGATTCGGCATCTCGCCGGCTGCGTTCCATCACATGAATCTGCAGCGGCTCAGTGCGCATCCCCATGCGCTCCTGACTACGGCGTCGCACGATCACAAGCGCGGCGAAGACACGCGCCTGCGCATCAGCGCCATCACCGAGCTGGGCGACGAGTGGCGCGAGAAGGTGTTTCGCTGGACGCGGCTAAATCGCTCGAAGCGCCGCGAGCTCGATGGCCGCCCCGCGCCTGGGCGCAACGACGAATACCTGTTCTATCAGATGCTCGTCGGCGCGTGGCCGCTCGGCGTGGAAGCCGGCACCGACACCGGCTTCGTGGAGCGTCTCGTCGCCTATATGCAGAAAGCAGTGCGGGAAGCAAAACACCGCTCGAGCTGGATTGCGCCGAACGAAGACTACGAGGCGGCAATGGAGGGATTCGTTCGCGGCGTGCTCGATCCAATGCGCAGCCGCGCCTTCCTAACGAGCTTCGCTCCGTTCGCGCAGCGCATCGCGCGCATCGCGGCTGCCAACGGCCTCAGTCAGACTTTACTCAAGCTCACGTCGCCGGGCGTGCCGGATATCTATCAGGGCGCAGAATACTGGGACCTCAGCCTGGTTGATCCGGATAACCGTCGCCCCGTGGACTTTGCCGTCCGCCAGCGCTCGCTCGAATCCACTGAAGCCTGGGATGAGCTGGCAGCGCGCTGGCACACGGGCGAAATCAAGCAACGGCTGATCGCCCGGACGCTGACAGTGCGCAATCGCGATCCGGAGCTGTTCATGACCGGCCGCTATCTTCCGCTTGTCGTCGAAGGGCCGCGGGCAGACCGGGTCGTCGCGTTTGCGCGCTGCGCACATGATTACTCATTGATTGCGATCGTCGTCGCATCGCGGTTGAACAACGACCTGCTCGCCGATGACAGATCTCTCAGGCTGAAAGCGAGTGGCTGGCAAGGCACGGACGTAGAGCTGCCGCCCGAGTCGGCACGTTTACACTATTCGAACGTCTTTACGAATGACGAGGTCCGGGGCGCAGCCCGGCTCCCGATGGAGGCGCTAGTGACCCGCTACCCGGTAGCGCTGCTCATAGGCCAGGCTACTTGATCCCCTGAGGAATGCCTTCACGCAAACTGATCAATGTTACAGTTCAAAGTTGAGATTAAGTTCATTTAGAGCGCGGCCGCCAAAGTCGGGTCGGCGGTGTAAATGTGCCACAGCAATAATCAGCAACTCAGAATCCGACGCTTCGTATACGACGCGGTACGGAAACGTCGCGTCTGGCAGCGGCGGATGCGACCACCGAGAGCGTGCCAAGCGTTCGGCAACGCCCGAATCCTTTCAATCGTCAACCAGACTTCATCCCGGAAATCGTCGCCGAGGCCGGGCCGTTGATCGTTCAGAAAACGAACGGCTTCGCGCCGCTCGCGCTGCGCCGGAACCAGAAATCGAACCCTCAAGCCTTTCTGCCGAGCTCGGAAAAAACCTGTTCGGCATCTGCCGCTTCAGGGTCCCCCGAGCGATGCGCTTCAAGCCGACTTTCGGGCCCCTTCAGCCAAATCTCGTCCAGAGACGAGTCTGGCTTGTCCAGACTGCCGATAAGCTCATCACCAAGGCAGCCCGCTCCGTGGCGGGGAGCTGCAAGGCTTGCCGAAGTATTGACTCAGGTGACATCGCTATACCCAACGATTCAGAATGCCGGTGACTGAAATCTTACCCCCATACGCTCGGCTGAAATCTAACGCCTGAGTTGAGCGGCGGCACGATACCGTTTCAGGAAACTCGCGCCCTGACCATCACCGTCCGCTCCAACAATTTGCCGTAAACACCGCATGAAACAAAGAAGTGGCCCCGCTTTTTTGGACACGATTTCGGGGTTCTTGGACTGCCCCCGGTCCGGTAGACACTTCCGAGCTATGATTCGAGCATAGGAGGAAGGGTAATGGGCAGTCAACGATATACGCCGGAATTCAAAGAGGAGGCTGTTCGCCAAATCGTCGATCGCGGCTACTCAGTCGCCGATGTTTCCGATCGGCTTGGCGTTTCGGCGCACAGTCTGTACGAGTGGGCAAAGGCGGTTAAGCCTGACAAGACAGAGGAACAGGCCGCCGCATTGATCGAAGCGAAGAGCGAGGTACTCAAGCTTCGCGCGCGGCTGCAGCGCACCGAGGAGGAGCGCGATATTCTAAAAAAGGCCGCAAGGTACTTTGCCGCAGAGCCCGAGTAAAGTACCGCTTCATCAATGATCACCGTCGCGAACACAAGATCGCCACGATGTGCAGAGTACTTGAAGCGTCGCGGAGCGGCTTCTACGAATGGCTTCACAATCCGCTATCGGAACGCGCAGTCGAGGACCAACGTTTGTTGATTCTTATCCGCGCATCGCATGCGGCGAGCGGAGGCGTTTATGGCTCACGCCGCGTATTCCTCGATCTGCACGAAGCCGGCGAAACCTGTGGTCGACATCGAGTCGCGCGCCTGATGCAGGGGAACAAAATCAAAGCCTTGCGCGGTTACAAGGCGCCCCGCCCCATTGCCGGACGTCCCTCCATCATCGCGCCCAATCGATTGCAGCGCGCGTTTACGGTCGATGAATCGGACCGTGCCTGGGTGACCGACATCACCTATATCCGTACCTGGCAAGGTTGGCTGTACCTGGCGGTGGTCGTGGATCTGTTTGCGCGTAAGGTAGTCGGCTGGTCGATGAAGCCGACGCTGGCCAAAGAGCTCGTTCTCGATGCCTTGCTGATGGCCGTGTGGCGGCGCAAACCCAGCAATAAAGTCGTTGTGCACTCAGATCAGGGATCGCAATACGGCAGCGATGACTGGTTGCGCTTCTGCAACGAGCACAATCTGGAGACCAGCATGAGTCGACGCGGCAACTGCTGGGACAATGCCGTTGCCGAATCGTTCTTTAGCAGCTTGAAGAAAGAGCGAATCAAAAAACGTATCTACAAGACAAGAGATCTGGCGCGTGCTGATGTGTTCGACTACATCGAGGTGTTTTACAATCGAAACCGCCGGCACAGCCACCTGGGCGGTGTCAGTCCCGAGGCCTTCGAGAGTGCCTCATTATGAGGCTTCGAAGTGTCCGCCGTACTGGGGGCAGTCCAGTCATAAGACTCAGGTGTCCACCAAAGCGGGGCAACCCCAGGCGTGTTGTTAGGTTGCTTTGCCAGAGGAGCGTTTCTTTTCCTGGAGGTATTGTCTAAGAGCATCATTAACCGCCGCTGCATCCGGAAACTCTTTCGCAACATCGGGATCAAGGAGGACGATATTGTTACCTTCCTTGTACCGCTCCGTGTACTTGCCCCGTACACCTTTACTGAAATCGTAGTGATCTCGCATAAACCTACTGCATTTGTGTGTATTGTAAGGATTCGCTCCGATCAGCCAGTCTGGCGCTGATCAGTCGGATATTATCGCCCCGCTCAGTATGAACTACCACCATCAGCCGACCGCGAGCTGACATACCCAGAGGACATAACGATCTTCGGTGTCTGAATGGTCAGGATCATAGATTGTCGACGATCGGGAGTCTCTGAAACAGGTCGATGCCTCCTCGAAAGAAACTCCATGCTTCCGCTCATTCTCCGACGCCTTCTCCGGATCCCACTCGAATGTCAAATTCATGCGGTACCGTCTCTTGCAACCTAGACAGTATGACTTCTGGAAGGCGAAGAGCTGACCTCCGCGAGGCCATTATCGCGGATTAGCTTGTAGCCGTTACCGCATAAGCGATATCTATAGTCGCTCAACTCGGTTTCCTCGTACGGAGGTGAGCATGTCAAAAGATACCACTGTTTTTGTCGGTCTGGATGTTCATAAAGACTCCATCACCGGCGCCTGTATCGGTAGCCATCCAGATGAGCCCGTCATCGACGCCGGTACGGTCGGTACGCAGCAGTATGCCATCGACCGTTTGTGTAAAAAGCTCTCCGGTCGGGGCAGCCTGCGATTTGTCTACGAAGCCGGGCCCTGTGGCTTCTGGCTGCAGCGCTATCTGGCTGGCAAAGGCTACGATTGTGTGGTGGCCGCGCCGTCGTTGATTCCAAAAAAGCCCGGCGACCGGATCAAGACGGATCGGCGTGACGCGCGTAATCTCGCCTTGGCGCTGCGCGCCGGCACGCTGCCGGCCGCGACTGTCACGCAGTCATCGTGCTCGAAGAATACGACCATTCCTGTTGCTGGGAAAAAGCGCTGGCCGGACATCCTGCGTATCGCAGAAAAGACATTGCAGTCCGGCTGTAGATGAGTACCTCGTCGGGATGGCCTTATTGGGAATTTGCTGAAAGCGCGGCCAGCCTGCGCGCCACGGCCCGGCGTTGTTCGATGAGCTTGTCATAATTCTGCAAGTGTTTCCGGCCCAGCAAGTTATCGATATCGCGGAGATAGACTGTGAGTCGCTCTTTGTCGCCGGCTTCTGGCGCCTTCGCGATCAGAAGGTCGGCCACCGCTTCGAGTCGCCTTTCCGCTTCGGGATTCCTCTCGTGGAGCTGGTAGGCCTCTGCGTAGTAGAAAAGCGCGCTGTTGATCAATCCAAACTCCAGCTCAGCGTCTCCCTGCTCCATCAAGCTGTAAAACTGATCCCGGGTCTCAGCGGAGAGTTCCGAAAACGGCACGTCGGGCGCCGTTTCATCCTGCGTCAGACTTCGCACCGCAAGGACGCCGGATAAAATGGCCAGCAGGGCGATAAGCGCTGCGATCGACCTCTTGACCGGTATCGGACCCTGCAGTGTCCTGATGAACGCCGCTGCATCCGCCGGTCGCTTTGTGCGGTCGAACTCCAGGCCGCGCACCAGGGCTTTCTACTGCCGGCGCTTGAGTCCTTTCACGTGCCTCGGCCGCAGGCCTTCCAGCTTTGCCTGGTTCGCATGCTTGCGATTGAACGGATGAACGCCCGTCAGCAACTCATAGACGACTATCGCCAAGGCATATACGTCGTCGGATGGCGCCGGCAATTCACCGTTCAGCATCTCCCGGCTCGCGTAGGACGGGGTCAGGGCGCCGAGCTGGCCAGCATCGAACACTGTGGTGGCTCCAGCGGCGAAGCTGCGCGATGGCACCGCGCGGGCAATGCCGAAATCCAGCACCTTGGTGCGGCCGTCGGGCTCGAGAAAGACGTTGCCCGGCTTGAAATCCGAATGCACGATGTGCTTTTCGTGCGCATAGGCCAGACCCTTCGCCATCTGCTCGGCGATGCGCAAGGCCTGTTTCCTCGGCAGGCCCTGCGGGTGCAGGCCTATGATCTTGTCCAGGGGCTGGCCTTTCAGCAACTCCATGGTCATGAAAACAGTGGTGCCATCGCGGTCGAAATCGAAAACAGTGATGATGTTCGGATGGGCAAGCTGCTGCGATTTGCGCGCCTCGCGCTGCAGGGCCTTCAGCGAATCCGGGTGCTGCCTGAACTCGTCACCGAGAACTTTTATCGCAACGTAGGGGTCCCGGTCCTGCGCTTCCTCCTTGCGCAGATCGCGCGCCCCGTAGACGGCGCCCATACCGCCTTTGCCGATCAAAGCGTGCAGTACGAAGCGGTCTTTGATGATCGATCCGACTTGGAGAGGCCCTGAACGGGTTCTCGCCCACTCGTGCGGATTACTCCAATCCTGGCCGGGTCCCGAAGATGGGGCTGCGCCGGGCGCGGATCCTCGCTCGGACCGCTGCAATGTCGGTGCGGAAGAAGATTCAGTGTCCGCCGTTCGCGCCTGCGTCTCGTCAGCGGCGGACGAGTCTGATTTGCCGGATTTCATAGATTGTCATTCCGGCGCCTGAACGTCAAGGCGGTACCAAGCACTGATAACCTATCGATCAGTGGGGCGAATCCGTGCATGCGCTGGCGGGCCGTCAGCAGAGATTCGCTTCATCTTTCTCCCGATCGCGGATCGAGTCAACGCATCACCGAGCCGGGCAGAAACCTGCGCTGGCTAAAAGCGGCGCATTTCATGGACAATGGGGCCCCCTATCCCTGCTGCGTCGATGGAACAATACCGGCTCTACCAAGGCGAAGACGGACGCACCAAGCTCGATGTGCCGTTCCGCAGCTACGAGCTCATCCGCCGGCCGCTGTACAACAAGGGCACCGGATTCACGCCGGAGGATCGCCGCAGCTTCGCGCTGGAGGGCTTGCTGCCCAGTCAGCACAACCCGATCGAGCTGCAGGCTCGGCGCATCTATGCGTCGATCCGGTCCAAGGCAAACGATCTGGAAAAATACGTGTCCCTGACCGCGCTGCAGGATCGCAACGAGCATCTTTTCTACCGACTTCTTTGCAAGCATATCGAAGAACTGATGCCGATCGTCTATACGCCCACGGTCGGCGAAGCAACCCGGAATTTTTCGCACGTCTTCCGCCGCGGCCGCGGCGTCTGGATCACGCCGGAGTTTCGCGGCCGCATTGCCGAAGTGCTCGAAGCCGCCGCCCCGTTCGAAGGCGTGCGGCTGCTCGTCGCGACCGACAACGAATCGATTCTCGGCATCGGCGATCAGGGCGCCGGCGGCATGGCGATTTCGATCGGCAAGCTCGCGCTTTACACGGCCGCCGCCGGCATTCATCCGGCGCAGACGCTGCCGGTCAGCCTCGACGTGGGCACCAACAACGACACCTTGCTGAACGACGAGCTGTATCTCGGCTGGCGCTCACTGAGGCTGACGGGATCGGCTTATCACACGCTGATCGAGGAGTTCGTCGAGGCGGTGGCGGGGGTGTTTCCCGGCGCTCTCCTGCAATGGGAGGACTTCAGGAAAGACACCGCCCTGCACATACTGGACAGCTATCGCGACCGGCTGCCCAGCTTCAACGACGACATCCAGGGGACCGGGGCGGTCGCGGCGGCCGGTATCGTCAGTGCGAGCCGGGTGACCGGCAGCCCGCTGTCCGCGCAACGCGTGCTGGTCTTCGGCGCCGGTGCAGCCGGCCTTGGCATCGCCCGGCAGATCCGAGCGCTGCTGGCGGATGCTGGCGTCAATCCGGCCGATCGGGAGCTCGCGGTCGGCGTGCTCGATTCGCGCGGCCTGCTGGTCAGCGATCGCGCATTGTCGGATCACTACAAGCAGGAGCTCGCGTGGACAGTGGAAACAGCGCGCCGGGCCGGCCTCGAGGCTGCCGGCCCGCGCGACCTGGCGACGGTCGTCGCGCATTACAAGCCGACCGTGCTGATCGGCTCCTCCGGCCAGGCGGGCGCGTTCACTGAGGAGATCGTGCGGGAGATGGCGCGCCACGTCGCCCGCCCGGTGATCCTGCCGTACTCGAATCCTACGGCGTATGCGGAAGCCAGGCCGCAGGAGCTGTACGAGTGGACCGGCGGACAGTGTCTCGTCGCCTGCGGCAGCCCGTTTGCCGGCGTCGTTTACGGCGAACGCCGCTATCTCGTGGGCCAGGGTAATAATGTGTTCATATTCCCCGGACTGGGGCTCGGCACTTTGTTGTCGGGTGCGCGGCGGGTCAGTGACGGCATGATAAGCGCGGCCGCGCGGGCGCTCGCCGATGCGGTTCTCGAAGACGAGCTTGCCCAGGGTCTCCTGTATCCGTCGATCCGCAGGCTGAGAGCGGTCACTCACGAAGTCGCCACCGCAGTCATGCAACGCGTCCGCGACGACGGGATCGGCGAGTCATTGTCCGACACGCAGATCGGACAGCGAATCGACGAGTCCATGTGGGAACCTGTCTACCCCGATTTTGTGCCCGTCTGAGCCCACAACGAATGTCGCACGTCCAGCAGAACCGGCAGCGCATCCGTGAGGTCTGCTCGCTGCTGCGCGACGCCGAACGGCCGGTGCGCGTGCTCGCGACCGTGGCGTGGCCGCCGGAGATCAAGGAGCGGTTTTTCGCCACCGGCGCAGGCGAGCTTCCGCGTCCCGTCTATCCGGTTTTTGACCCGCAGCCGACGATCGACGCAGTGGCGAAAGCGCGCCGATCGATCGGTACCGACCACCCCGTCGAGGACTGGCTCACACGGCTGGCGGACGCGATCGAAGGCGGCGCGCACATGCTGGCGGCAGTCGGTACGCCCGCTTTCTTCGAGCAATCGCGCCTGCTGTTCGGTGCGCCGACCGACCCGCTGCGTGACGAATCGTCGAACTCGCTGGAGCTGGCCCGCTCCTTCCACCTCGTGCTGGACGATTTGACCCACGTCGATCTCGGAGCGCCGCCGGATGCCGGGGTGCCGGCCGACGTGCTGGCGGAGCAGATGACCGCCGCGGTGCGCGAGCATTTCGGCGACCAGGCACCGACCGTAGAGGTCGTAGACCGGCTGTCGGCCAATGCGCTCGCGGGACCCGGACGCATCCGTATCCGCCGCGGCGCCTGCTTCACGGACCGGGACGTGGTTCAGCTCATCAATCACGAAGCCTACGTGCATGTCGGCACTTCCCTGAACGGGCTCGCCCAGGAAGATCTGCCGATCCTCGCGGCCGGCCACGCGGGCACCACGCGTACGCAGGAGGGGCTCGCCGTGTTCGCCGAGTTCATCAGCGGCTCCATCGAACTCGATCGCCTGCGCAGGCTCGCGGACCGGGTCGTCGCCATCCAGATGGCGATTGACGGCGCCAATTTCATCGAGGTGTACCGGTTTTTTCTCAAGCAGACCCGCAACGAAAGTCAGTCCTTCGAGAATGCGCGCCGCATCTATCGCGGCGGCGTGCTCACAGGCGGGGCGCCATTCACCAAAGATGGCGTCTATCTGGACGGCTTGTTGCGCGTGCACAGTTTTCTGCGCTCGATCGTCACGTCTGGGCGCACCGATTGCCTGCGCCTGCTGTTCTGCGGGAAGCTAGACATCGAGGACATGCCGGCTCTCGTGGAATTGGCCGCCGCCGGGCTCTGCCGGCCGCCGCGCTATCTGCCGCCGTGGGCCGCGGATCTGCGCTATCTCATCGCGTATCTGGCTTATTCGCGCTTCCTGAACACGATCGATGCGAAGAGAATCGCCGCCCACTATACGCAGATGCTGAGCGCGGCTCCCCGGCTCGGGTCGGCTCGCCGCGCGGAGGGCTGAACGGGACATTCCTGATTTTCCAAACGAGAATCAGGAATGTCCCCATTTTCGCTGCGTCAGACCTGGACCCGGCGGCGAGAAATCACATCACGCCGTAGGCGAGCATGGCGTCGGCAACCTTGATGAATCCACCGATGTTCGCGCCCTTGAGATAATCCACCTGTCCGTCCTGCCGGCCGTGCTTGACGCATCTCTCGTGAATCTTTGCCATGATGTCCCGCAGGCGCGTGTTCAGTTCGTCGCGGCTCCACGACAGGCGCATGCTGTTCTGTGTCATTTCGAGCCCGGACACGGCGACGCCGCCGGCATTGGCCGCCTTGCTCGGCCCGAACAGTACGCCGTTGAGCTGATAAACGTCGATCGCGCGCTGGGTGCTCGGCATGTTGGCGCCTTCCGACACGGCGATGCAGCCGTTCTTGACCAGTGTTTGCGCGTCTTCCTCGTCGATCTCGTTCTGCGTGGCACAGGGGAAGGCCAGCTCGACCGGCACCGCCCAAGGGCGCTTGCCTGCCAGATATTCGCAATGGAAGTGATCGGCGTATTCCTGGATGCGGCCGCGCTTGACCTCCTTGAGCTGCTTGACGAACTCGAGTTTTTCCGCATCGATTCCCGCAGTATCGTAGATCGTGCCGTCGGAATCCGACAGGGTCACCACCTTGGCGCCGAGCTGAATCAGCTTCTCCGCTGTGTACTGGGCAACATTTCCGGAGCCGGACACGGCGCACGTCTTGCCTTCGAGATCGTGGCCATGATGCTTCAGCATATCCAGCATGAAGTAAACGCAACCGTAGCCGGTTGCCTCGACGCGGATCTCGCTGCCGCCGAAGGCCAGGCCTTTGCCCGTCAGCGCGCCGGTGAACTGGTTCGAGATGCGCTTGAACTGACCGAACATGAAGCTGATCTCACGCCCGCCCACGCCAGTGTCGCCGGCCGGCACATCGGTATAGGGGCCGATATGTCGGAAAAGTTCGGTCATGAAGGACTGGCAGAAGCGCATGACCTCACGTTCCGACTTGCCCTTCGGGTTGAAATCGGCGCCGCCCTTTCCGCCGCCCATCGGCAGGCCGGTGAGACTGTTCTTGAAGGTTTGCTCGAAGGCGAGGAACTTCAAAACCGACAACGTCACGTCGTGATGGAATCGAATGCCGCCCTTGTAAGGTCCGATGGCGTTGCAGTGCTGGATGCGGTAGCCGCGGTTGACGCGAACGTTTCCCTCGTCGTCCTCCCAGCAGACGCGAAAGGTGACGAGCCGGTCGGGCTCCGTCAGCCGCTCGAAAATGCGGGCGTTCTCGTACTTCGGATTCTCGAGGACGAACGGGATGATGTGCGTGGCCACTTCCAAGACAGCCTGGTGAAATTCAGGCTGGTGGGGATTTCGGCGGTTCAGGCCGTCCATGAAGTCCGCCAACCGCGCCTGCGTCTTCGGAGACGTGTGTCTGTTCATGCCTGTCTCTCCCCCTGAAAGAAAGCAGACCAGCCGCACGGCGCAGGCGAATCTGATTGAGTGCGAGGACCGGAGCACGGCGCCGGTCTTGTTTTTGGCGCACTGTATCGCGCCGGAGCGCGCGCTGCATAGTCCGGCGCCCGGACATCTCTTCGGGCCAGTCGCAAGCCCGGAATAATCCTGGACCGGGACGACCCGGATGACCCCGGGCGTACGGTGATGTGCCGCCGTTTTCGGCAGTTGCAAGCCGTTGAAAATGTGAGTCATCTCACAACTGCGCTGCCCGGGTACCGGTAGACTTCGTCGTGGAGAGATTCCTGATGGGTTCCATGCCTGGAGGCCGCCAGGACCGAACGAGGGAGACGTTCCTTGCAAGACCGCAGGAAAAACGATCGACGCACGCCGGACCGCGACGCGGGCAACGAGGCGGAGCAGACTTCTGATCGCACCGGCCGGAAACAGCGTCGCAGTGGACGCGTCCAGTTCAAGGACGGGCGACATAATGTCTGGGACACCGCCGGCCTGGATGACACCCAGCAGTTGTTGTCCTTTCTGAACAATCCGGAGCTCACGCTCGAGGACGATGGCCCCGTCCCTGCCGGCGAGCCGGGCAACCCGTACAACTCGACGGGCGGTAAGGCGCTCGGCCCGCGCAAGCCGCGCGACGACAAGTAATCCCCGACGGCCGCAATCTGCGGCTCGAACAGCGTGCGGCATCCGCGCACCAAAGCTTGTTATTCGGTCGGCGCGATTCTTGCTCACGGAACTCTTCCGGCAGCTAGTGGAAACCGCATTACATCGGCAGCCCGCCAGGCGATGCATCGCCATTTCAAGAACGCAAGTGCTTGAAATGCCCGCGATGAAAAAGTATGGATGGCTTTTTCAATATCCTGCGGGTACCGTGACACGCTCGATCGTCCACTGGAGCACGCCGAATGGAGCTCAACGCCAAACAAAAGCAGCTCGTCGAGAAGAGCCGATGGGATTTTTCCGATCTCCGCGCCCTGTTCCTCAATTGCACCCTGAAGCGAACACCGGAGCCTTCGCACACGGACGGGTTGATCGATATCCCCCGCGCGATCCTGGAACAGAACGGCGTCGTCGTCGAGGTGCTGCGGCCGGTCGATCATGACATCGCCTACGGCGTATCGATCGACATGACGGAGCACGGTTGGGAGCGGGACGAATGGCCGCGGATTTACGCGAAGGCGCTGGCGGCGGACATCCTCGTCCTCGCCACGCCGATCTGGCTGGGCGAAAAGTCGGCCATCTGCACCAAGATCGTCGAACGTCTCTATGCGGCTTCGGGAGAGAAGAACGAACGCGGCCAGTACATTTATTACAATCGCGTCGGCGGCTGTCTCGTGACCGGCAATGAGGACGGCGCCAAGCACTGCGGCATGAACCTGCTCTACTCACTGCAGCACATCGGTTATGCCGTTCCGCCGCAGGCCGATGCGTACTGGGTCGGCGAGGCCGGGCCTGGGCCTTCCTACTGCGATGAGGAGTCGGGCGGCCGCGAGAATGAATTTACGCAGCGCAGCGCGTGTTTCATGGCGTGGAATCTGCTGCATCTCGCCCGCATGATCAAGGATGCGGGTGGTCTGCCGGCGCACGGCAACACGAGCTGATTGGGGACATTCCTGATTTCCCGTACGGGAAATCAGGAGTGTCCCCGGCGAGCTTAGGGAAACTCTGATTTATTCGCTTGATCGGCGATAATGGCAGTTCATTGATTTACGCTGCACGGAGATCGGCACGATGCGTCAACAGACTCTCGCTGCGGGGACTTTTGAAGCCTATCGCAAGC
>JACDCP010000059.1 GCA_013817465.1 Gammaproteobacteria bacterium
ACCAAAGGACGCTGAGCAATGCAGAGACCAACAGCGCCTTGAACCGACTCGTGTGGCCTGTTTTGAATGGAGAAAGAACCAATTCGCCGAATGTTACGGCGGACGGCGATCCGTCCATTAGAGCCAATGCATGCCTGACCAGCCCATGTTGCCAGCTTCCTCCGTAGCGGTGCCATACTTCGACAGGTACGGAATGGCCCAGGCGTTTTGCCCAACCTGCCAGATGCTCGTGGGTCCGTTGACGCCGATCCAGGAGCCATCTCAAAGATTCAGCACTGAACTTCGTGCCAATCGGACCTTTATTACGGTCGTGCACTCTATAAGCGCCAACTATTTTATCAATCGACTCGGTACGTCCAAATAGTGTCGATACGGGATTCAAACATCCATCCGCTGCCAGATTCATTTCCTCAGGAAGCGGCATCACCTGTTCGAGGAACCAGCGAGCCCATGCATTTCCGGATGTATAAGCATGGCGACAAGCGGCTGGGCCAAGATGCAAGGTAGTCTGCCGATAATTGCCTGACGGAGATAGTCGACGCGGAATTGTGCGGCCGATGGGCCTGCCCGTCTTATCGACGACCAGCAGGTATCCCTGACACTTCGAGACTGAACGATCATTCCTGATTGGGGCTGCTAACGCTTCGACCGCGCTTTCCACCAGATAATCATCGGAATCCAGAAAGATGAGAATACCGCCGCGACTGATGGCAAAGCCCGCATTCGCGGCCGAGCAATGACCGCCGTGGTGCTTGAAGATTGGCTTGATCGAGTCGCCGTAGCTTGCAATGACCCGCGATGACTGGTCGGAAGAACCTTCATCTACGACTATAATTTCCTTGTCCTGGTAGGATTGATTGAGGGCGCTCGTAATGGCTTCAGCCAGGTAATCGCCATAGTCGTAATTGGTGATAACGATGCTGACCAGCATCGTCAGTGCCTGGACAGAGGTAATGAAGGCGAGGCGGACACAACTTATCTTAATCGCATAGGGACGATTTCTTCCAGACGGACGGTCTTGCAGAATCCGGCGGCAAGACCCCGGCATACGTGCAGGCGCCTGGTTCCATCCGGGTTTGAAAAAACATGAATTTGCCGGTGGGGGCGAGTTGCTTTGACGAATACAGGGAATCAGGCAGGAACGGACGATAGCCGGTGCGTCGGGCTGACGGTATGATAGGCAGAGACCCTATCTCATGGTTCCCCGCGGCCGCGACGGCGGCCAGATTCGTTCAGAGCCAGACACGAGGAGCGTAATTTGCTCATTGCAAATAAGCGACGAGTAACGCCGCTCTGGGCGAATCTGGCCCCGTCCCGAAGGGTTGCCACCCATTCGCCCGGATGCTGCGTTGCCCGGCTTGACCGTATATCTGATACGGTCGGCGCCGGGCGTCTTGCCTGCGGGCGAATGGGTGACAACGCGGCTCGCGTGGAACCATGAGATAGGCTCTTTGGTGAAGCTCAGCGCCGACAAACTTCCCGCCCTGCTCTCGCGCTCGCTCGCGTCTGTCTATCTGATCTCCGGAGACGAATTTCTGCTGGTTGCGGAAGCCTGCGATGCCATCCGCGCAGCCGCACGTGCTGCCGGCTTCACCGAGCGGACCGTGCACGTGGCCGAGCGCGGCTTCGACTGGGCGGCGCTGGAGAGCGCCAGCGCGAATCTCTCGTTGTTCGCCGAGAAGCGCATCCTCGAGATCCGCCTGCCGACCGGCAAGCCCGGCACCGTCGGGGGCGCAGCGCTCGTAAGGCTCATCAGCAGGCGTTCCGCAGATACCCTGCTGCTGATCGTAACGCCAAAGCTGGATGGTGGTTCGCGCGCGCCCGCCTGGGCCAGGAGCCTCGAGCGTGCCGGCGTCCATGTGCAAGCCTGGCCGGTGGACGCCGCCCATCTGCCGCAGTGGATTGAAGCGCGCATGCGCGCGCGGGAGCTGAAGCCCGAACGTGAGGCGGTGGAGCTGGTGGCTGACCGCGTGGAGGGCAACCTGCTCGCCGCCAGCCAGGAGATCGAGAAGCTGCTGCTGCTCGCCGGGCCCGGAGCAGTGGACCTGGAAACGGTGCGCCGGGCTGTAGCTGACAGCGCCCGTTTCGACGTTTATCAGCTCGGCGATGCGGCACTCGCTGGCGATGGGGCGCGCGCCCTGCGCATCCTCGATGGCCTGCGCGCCGAAGGCGTTGAGCCCGCGCTCGTGCTCTGGATGCTTGCAAGGGAGCTGCGCGGGCTGGCGACGGCAGCCTGTCAAATGCGCGCCGGGCGCACGGCGGAGCAGGCGCTCGGCGCCGCGCACGTGTGGCCGAAGCGCCAGGAGCTAGTCCGCCGCGCTCTCGCCCGGCACGATGCCGATGCCGCCTGTGCGCTGGTTACGTCGGCTGCCCAAGCCGATAGAGTCGTGAAGGGCCTGCTGCCAGGCCGGCCGTGGGATCAGCTAACGGGGCTCGTCGCGGCGCTCGCCACCGGACCGGTTTCCGGCACTTCAAGCGGGCGTGGCGCGGAGCTTCACGTTTGAATCCGATCGGCGTTTTCGGCGGCACCTTCGACCCGATCCACTACGGCCACTTGCGCACGGGCTTCGAGCTTCTGCAGGGGCTGCGGCTGGGCGAGGTGCGTTTCATGCCCTGCGGCCAGCCACCGCATCGCGTGACGCCGCTCGCGGATGCGGAGCTCAGACTGGCAATGGTGAAAGCAGCCACCGAAGGCCAGCACGGCTTTATCGTCGACGACCGCGAGATCCGGCGCGACGGTCCTTCATACTCGGTCGACACGCTGATTCAGCTCCGCGCCGAGTACGCGCATCGCTCGCTGTGCCTGATCGTCGGCATGGACGCCTTTCTCAGCTTGCCGAAATGGTATCAATGGCGCGAGATCCTGCAGCTTGCGCACGTTGTCGTGGCCCACCGTCCCGGCTGGAGCGCTCCCGGTCTGGGACCGCTGGGCGAGCTGCTGGTTGATCGCGGTACAGGGCGGGTGGGCGACTTGCACGAGTCGCGGTCCGGACGCATATATATTCAGGCCGTGACGCCGCTCGAGATCTCTTCGACCGGCCTGCGCAAGCTGGTGAGTGCCGGTGGCGACCCGCGCTTTCTGATGCCTGACCTGGTACGCAGGATCATCGAGTCGTCGAATTGTTACGTCAATGACGAGGGCTAGTGTCCTGTCCGGTTAATTAGTTGAATTATTTCCTGCATGAAGTATCGTATGGTTATCTCGATATTGAGGGCTGTACGATGGGACGATCCTCTGCTGCAATTGTGCTGAGCAAAGACGAAGAAGCGGAACTGAATCGCTGGCGCCGGCGGCGCAATACCACCACTGGTTTACATTTTCGAGCCGGCATTGTGCTCGATTGCGCTCGCGGCTATAGCGGTGAACAGATTGCCGAGCGGCACGCCACGAGTCAACAGACAGTCACCAAATGGCGCCGTCGTTTTGCGTCTGATCGACTTGCCGGGCTTTCTGATGCACCGCGCAGCGGCCAACCCCGCCGTCACGGCGATGACCGGGTACAGGCAGTGCTGGAAGCGACCCTCAACCGTCGGCCGAAGCGCGCGACGCACTGGAGCGTCCGCAGCCTGGCTGAGGATCTCGGCGTCCCGAGGGACTTCGTCCATCGGGTATGGCGGGCGTTTGGCCTCAAGCCGCATCTGTCAAACAGCTTCAAGCTGTCGAACGATCCACATTTCATTGAAAAGGTCCGGGATGTGGTTGGCCTGTATCTCGAGCCACCCGACAAAGCCCTGGTATTGTGTGTGGATGAGAAAAGCCAGATCCAGGCGCTGGATCGTACCCAGCCTTCTTTGCCGATGAACTACGGATTACCCGAGACACACACCCACGACTATCGGCGATATGGAACGACGACCTTATTTGCCGCATTGGATGTCGCCACCGGTGAGGTGATCGGCAAGCTCAAACGTCGCCATCGAACCGCAGAGTTCGTCAGCTTTCTACGCCATGTCGATGCGGTGGTACCGGCAGATCTCGATATCCAACTGATTCTGGATAGCTATGTGACGCACAAAACCGGGAAAGCCAGAAACTGGCTGCTGCGTCATCCGAGGTTCCATTGCCACTTCACACCGACTTACAGTTCGTGGATCAATCTGGTGGAGCGTTTCTTCGCCAGCCTCACAGAGCAACAACTTCGGAGGGGCACGCACCGCTCGGTGCCGGCATTGGAAAAAGCGATACGAGACTATCTGCAGACCCATAACGAGCAGCCGAAACCGTTTCGCTGGACGAAGTCGGCGGATGAGATCATCGAATCCGTGAACAGCGTTCTTAAACTGATTAATCGGACAGGACACTAGCAGGCTGGTGAAAAACTTTGTTTTTCGGCAGCCTGCTATGCGATGCAGGGATGCATCGTCATTTTCAGGAACTGCAAGTTACTGAAAATGCTCGCGGTCAGAAAATCACACTTTCTGGATAGCAGCGTCGGAAAAGCCATGGATGGCGTTTTCAACATTCTACAAGCGTCGTCGCATCGGCGCGGAGGTATCGATGACAGTTGAGAACGGTCTCAGGGACAAGGTGGTCGCGGCTCTCGAGGATCTGAAGGCCGTCGACATCCGCGTGCTTGACGTGCGCGGACTCACGACTATCACAGACACCATGGTTATCGCGAGCGGCACCTCCGACCGTCACGTCAAGGCGCTCGCCGATCGCGTCAGGGAAAGCGCGAAAGAGGCCGGTCAGGCGCCGCTCGGCGTGGAAGGGGAGCGCGAGGGTGAATGGGTGCTCGTCGATCTGGGTGACGTAGTGGTGCATGTCATGCGCCCGCGCACGCGTGACTTCTATCAGCTCGAGAAGTTGTGGGACATGAATGAGGACCAGGGCACGGCCCGGCTCGAGTCCTGAACGTTTCCCGATCGAATGCGCATCCGTCTCATCGCGGCCGGCTCCCGGATGCCAGCCTGGGTCGAGGAAGGTTTCCGTGAATATGCAAAGCGCCTGCCTCGCGAGCTGGAGCTCGAACTCAGCGAAATCCGGCTCGGACACCGCGGAAAATCCGCTGACCGAGTGCGCGCTCGCGCTGATGAATCTGCGCGCATGCTGGCCGATGCCGGCACGGCGCGCATCGTAGCGCTGGACGTCGGCGGCGTGTTGCTGGATACGGCGCGTCTCGCCGTCGAGCTCGATCGCTGGCGAAATGGTGGCCGTGACGTGGCGCTGCTGATCGGCGGGCCGGACGGGCTGGCACCGGAGTGCCTGGATCGCGCTGGATTGCGCTGGTCGCTGTCGCCTCTGACCTTGCCGCACGGACTGGTGCGGATCGTCGTCGCCGAGCAGCTCTATCGCGCCTCGAGCATCCTGCAGGGCCACCCGTATCATCGCGCCTGATTGCTGAAAAACTTTGTTTTCAACATCCTGCCGGAGTTCCAGAGGCTTGCCAGCCCGCGAACGCGGGATCAGAGTGCTGCGGAAATAGCAGTCTGACCCCGATTCCCCTATATTCTTCCTTGTGAATCAAGACTTTATTTATCTTGCCTCGGCCTCGCCGCGGCGCCGGGAGCTACTCGATCAAATCGGCATCCGTTATCACACGCATCCCGTGCATATCGACGAGAGCCGGCTCGAAAATGAGGCGCCGCCGGACTACGTGCGTCGCGTCGCACTCGACAAGGCGCGGACCGCATGGTGGGCGGTAGCCGGCAAGGGGCCGCGCCCCGTGCTGGCGGCCGATACAGCGGTCGTGCTTGACGGCGAAGTTTTCAGCCAGCCGCGCGACAGGGCCCATGCGCTCGCCATGCTCGAGCATCTGTCCGGGCGGACGCACGAGGTGCTCACGGCGGTCGCCGTCAAGCTCGGGGCCCAGGAGGAGAGCGTCCTGTCGACGAGCCGCGTGAGCTTCCGCGAGCTGGGTGCAGCCGAGCGCGAAGCGTACTGGCGCTCCGGAGAGCCACTCGGCAAGGCGGGCGCCTATGCCATCCAGGGCCGGGCTGCGGTCTTCATCTCGGCGCTGCAGGGCAGCTACTCGGGCGTTATGGGTCTGCCACTGTTCGAAACCGCGCGGCTGCTCGAAGCGGTCGGTTATGCGACTTGCGTGGCGCAGCTCCGGTGATCGGCGTGACCAAGTGTCGCCCTGTGCGCGGTTGTCTGCGTGACGATTGCAAAACGGGATTCGTCCCGAACCGCTGATCGAACCCCGTGCGCGAAGAAATCCTCATTAACGTCACGCCGAGAGAAACGCGAGCGGCAGTTGTCGAAAACGGCGTGTTGCAGGAGGTGCTGATCGAGCGGGCCAACCGGCGCGGGCTGATCAGCAATATCTACAAGGGGCGCGTTTCGCGCGTGCTGCCCGGCATGCAGGCGGCGTTCATCGACATCGGCCTCGAACGTACGGCCTTCCTGCATGCTTCGGACATCGCGCGGCCCAGACACAACGAGAATGGCTTCGAGCCGCCCCGCCCGGCGGACATCAAGACGCTCGTGGCGGAAGGCGGCAATATCCTCGTGCAGGTGCTCAAGGACCCGCTGGGCACCAAAGGGGCCCGCCTGACCACGGCGATCACCATCCCGTCGCGCTTCCTCGTCTATATGCCGCAGGGTCGTGGCCTGGGTCTCTCGGCACGCATCGAGGACGAAAGCGAACGCGAGCGGCTGCGCGCGATCATGCAGCTATTCATCGGCGATTCAGCGGACGGCGGATACATTGTCCGCACGGCCGCTGAGGGTGCGACCCTCGACGCCCTGCGCGCCGATATGCTGTTCCTGCGCAAGCTCTGGGAGGCCGTGAGGGAAACGGCCGCGCGGGTCGCGCCGGCGAGCCTGGTGCACGAGGATCTGCCGTTGCCGTTGCGCGTTTTGCGCGATCTTTTGAACCACGACATGGAGCAAGTGCGCGTCGATGCGATCGATATCTTTCAGCGCATGCAGCGCTTTGCGCAAATGTTCCTGCCCGATCTCGTGCCACGGATCGAGTATTACGAGGGGCCGCGGCCGATTTTCGATATATATGGCATCGAGGACGAAATTCACCGGGCGCTCGACCGTACTGTGCAGCTCAAGTCCGGCGGCTATCTGATCATCGACCAGACCGAGGCGATGACCACTATCGATGTGAACACTGGCGCTTACGTCGGCCGGCGCAATCTCGAGGAGACGTTGTTCAAGACCAACCTCGAAGCGGCGGTCGCAATCGCGCGACAGCTCCGGCTGCGCAACCTGGGAGGCATCATCATCATCGATTTCATCGATATGGAAGAAGAGGCGCACCGCCGGCAGGTTCTGCATTCGCTGGAGAAGAGCCTGTCCGCGGATTACGCACGCAATCATATTTCAGAGGTCTCGGCGCTCGGCCTTGTCGAGATGACGCGCAAACGCGTGCGCGAAAGCCTGGAACACGTCCTGTGCGGCACTTGTCCAACTTGTAGCGGACGGGGCTCGGTTCGCTCGCCCGAGACCGTCTGCTACGACATTTTTCGCGACATCCTCCGGCAGTCGCGACAGTTCGAGTTCGAAGAGCTGCTGGTGATCGCGCACCAGCAGGTCATCGATCTGCTGCTGGATGAGGAGTCCACCGGGCTCGCCGAGCTCGAGGAAGCGACCGGAAAGCCCATCCGGCTGCAGACCGAGGCCCTGTATACCCCCGATCAATACGACGTGGTGCTCATGTGAGGAGGCTCTGGAAATGGCTGGCTGCCGGCTGCGCGACCGTGGTGATCGGTCTCGCGCTGCTGGTGGGGCTGTTCCGCGTCCTCGTGCCGCAGCTTCCCGAATTCCACGAGCGCATCGAGCTCCGGGCCGGCGAGGCGCTCGGCATGCCAGTGGATATCGCCCGTCTCGATGCGCGTTGGGGTCTGAGCGGTCCGGAGCTTCAGTTCTTCGAGGCGAAGTTGCTCTCGGCCGACGGCTCCACGGCACTCGCGCAGGCAGCATCGGGCAGCATCGGCATCCGCCTGTGGCGGTTGATTGCCTGGCGCGAGCTCAGCCTGCGCCGGGTGACTCTGGACGGCGCCCGCGTCAGCCTGGAGCGATCGGGCGACGGCGGTCTGCGCCTGCTCGGCCAGGACACCCGGGAGGCCCCGGACTTTTCCCTCGCGAAGCTGCCGCAGGCCACCTTCGAGCTGCGCGAATCCGAGCTCACTTATCACGATACCGTGACCGATCACGGGCCCTGGCGATTTACGGGTCTGGAAGCCAGGATCGAGTACGATGGCGGCGTGCTCCGCGCCACGGGGCAGCTCGAGCTGCCGGCTGCGCTCGGCGAGACTTTGCGTTTTTCAGCGGACATGGCTACCCCGCCGGAGGAAGCCAGCGAGCGTGTCGAGCTCTATGCCGAGACGGATCGCCTGGAGTTGCCCGGCTGGGCACGACTGCTGCCGGCGGTCGTGCCCGTCCCCGGCGCCGGTCACGGTCGCGCATCCGGTCGGGCGGTGCTTACCGGCACGGCTCTCGAACAGTTGAGCGTCGACGCGGAACTCGCCGGCGTGCTGCCGCCAGGTGCCGACAGCGGCGCCGTGGCGTACGACCGGCTGGCGGGACGATTCCACTGGGAGCGGATATCAGATGGTTGGACGGCTGCCGCGCGGGATCTCGAGCTCCAGCGCGGTGATTCGGTCTGGCCCACGGCCGACCTTCAGCTGCGCATCGAACGACCGGCTTCGGCGTCAGCGCCCTCCGTGCACGCCGAAGCGAGCTATCTGCGCATCGAGGATCTTCTGCCGCTGACCGGCGTTTTGCCCGGCAACGAGCTGCTCTCGCGCGTCGAAGCTTTCGCGCCGCGCGGCGTGCTGCGCGATTTCGCTGCGGACTATGCGCAGGCTGCCGGTGGCGAGCCGGGCTTCGATGTCGCCGCCACCGTTGTCGACGGCGCAGTTCAGGCAGTCGGTCGCTGGCCTGCGGTATCGGGTCTGAGCGGGTTCGTGGAGGTGAGCCAGGCGGGAGGCCGCGTCGCGCTGAATTCCACCGGGGTCGATTTTCAGCTCGCGCCGCTGTTCCGCAATCCGCTGCACGCCGACAGAGCAACGGGTACAGTCATCTGGCGGCACGCCGGGGAAGCGTGGCGTGTCGCCAGCGATTCGGTAGTGCTGCGCAATGCGGACATCGACACGCGCACGAGCTTCGAGCTCGGTCTGCCCGACGACCGGGGATCCCCGGTGCTCGATCTCGAGAGTGAGATCCTGAGCGCAAATCTGGAGCATCTTGAGTCTTATCTGCCGGTGGGCCTGTTGGGGCCAAAGCTGGTCTCATGGCTGGAGCGCGCCGTGGTAAGCGGCCGCGTGCGATCCGGCAGGCTCAGCTTCGCCGGACCGACCGAGGCTTTTCCGTTCGACGAGGACGAGGGCTTGCTGACGGCCGCTTTCAGCGTGGAAGCCGCAGTGCTCGACTATGCGCGCGGCTGGCCGGTTCTCGAAGGGCTGGACGCTGATCTCGAGTTCGTGAACCTTTCGTTGCGCGCCCGGGCCCGGGACGGCCGCCTGCTCGGCAACCAGGTCGTCGGCGCGGAGGCTTCGTTCGCCGATCTGCGCACCGGCCTGCTCGAGCTCGAAGGCCACACTCAGGGATCTCTCGGCCAGGTGCACGCCTTCCTCACGGAAAGTCCGCTCGAGCGCAGCCTCGGTCCGTTCGCCGAGCGCATCGAGGTCGGCGGCGGGCAGGGCCGCGTCGACGTCGATATTGAGCTGCCCATCAAGCGCCTGGCGGATCGGCAAGTCAGCGCCGCGCTGACGGTGACCGACGGCGTGCTCGGCCTCGAAGGCATCAATGCGCGCTTCGAGGACTTGGCCGGCGTGCTGCGCCTGACCGGCCGCTCGCTATCCGGCGACGGGCTCCATGCCAGACTGTTCGGCCAGCCGGTACGCGTGGAAGTCGTGCCGGGCGACGGGGCGGTGGCAGACGCTCGCGCCGTGGCCATAGTCGGCGGGCGAATGAATGCCCGCAATCTCAACGAGGATCTGGGCCTGCCGCTCGACGGCCGGCTGAAGGGCGAGACGGCTTGGCGCGCTACGGTGCGCTTCCCGGCTCCGGACGATGCCGATTCACCGCCGTTCAGCGTGCGCGTCGAATCGGATCTCGAGGGCCTGGCGGTCGAGCTGCCCGACCCTTTCGCCAAAACCGGCGGCGAGTCCTTGCCCTTCACGGTGGATTTCCGGTTTCCCGAATCGGGGCGGCTCGAAATCAGCGGAAACTGGGGGTCAGCGGCGCGCAGCCAGGTGCATCTGGCGAAATCCGCGGCGGGCTGGGGGCTGGTGGCGGGCGCTTTGCACTTCGGCGATGGCCAGCCCGAGTTGCCCGAATCGGGGGGTTTCGTGCTGGGCGGCAGTTTGCCCGAGTTGCGCCTCGAGGAGTGGCTCGCGCTGCGCCCGGCAGGGGCCGGCGGCGGCGAGGCTGCTGCTATCAAATCCGCTCACCTCGAGCTCGGCGACTTGTATGCATACGGACGGCACGTGCCGGGGCCGGTGCAACTCGATATCGAGGGCAATGCACGCGAATGGATGGTCGAGATCGACAGCGCCAACGTGGCGGGTGCGATATTCCTGCCGGCCGATCTGCAGGGTGCGGCGCCACTGATATTGAGAATGGATCGTCTGCTGCTCGTCGACAGTGATCCGCAGGGGCTGCCGGGCGGCGCCCCGCGCGATCCCCGCCGCCTGCCGGCAATGGACATTCGCGCTGCTGATTTCGCGCTGGGCGAACGCCGTTTCGGTGCAGTGGAGGCAAAGATCGCACGTGTGCCAGCCGGCTTGAGCCTGACGAGCCTCACGGCGCAGGCGGAATCGTTTCAGGCTTCCGGGAACGGCGCCTGGCTGGCGACCGCCGGCGGACAGCAGCAGACACGGGCGACGCTCGAGGTCGAAAGCGAGAACGTCGGCGCCACACTGTCCGCGCTCGGCTTCGGCGACGCCATCGAAGCGGACACGGGCGCGGCGACGTTCGAGCTGCGCTGGCCGGGTGCGCCGACCGGAGACATTCTTGCCGAGCTGGCCGGCACCGCGAGCGTGCGGCTGGACGACGGCCAGCTGAACAATGTCGAGCCGGGGGCCGGGCGGGTTTTCGGATTGCTGAGTGTCTCCGCGCTGCCGCGCCGGATGGGGCTCGACTTTCGCGATGTCTTCAATAAGGGGCTTGCCTTCGACAAGATCAGCGGCGATTTCACGATCGAGGACGGGCACGCATATACCTCGAACCTGCTGCTCGAGGGGCCTGTTGCCGATATCGGAATCGTCGGTCGTGCGGGTCTGGCCGCGCGCGACTACGACCAGACTGCCATCGTCAGCGCCAATATCGGCACCTCGCTGCCGATCGCCGCATATCTGGCCGCAGGGCCGCAGGTGGCTGCGGCCATGTTGTTGTTTTCGCAGATTTTCAAAAAGCCGCTCAAGGGCATGGCACAAGTCTACTATCATGTCGGCGGGAGCTGGGAAGACCCGCAGGTGGACCGCATCGTGCCTGCGGAAGAGGCGAAAGAGCCGGCTGCCGGCGCCAAAGCGGATGCGGGGCGCCCGGGCAAGCGAATGCAGCGGTAACGGACCATTGTCGGCCCTGACAGGTTGTTGAAAAAGCCATGCATGGCTTTTTCAACTCGGCGATCCGAAATTGGCGATTTTCGGATCGCGAGCATTTTCAAGAACTTGGAGTTCTTGAAAATGGCGATGCATCCCTGCATCGACTAGCAGGCTATCGAAAAACAGAGTTTTTCACCGGCCTGCTAGTCAGTCGACGACAGCGCAGCGTCCGGCATCGATACCGGCAGGCAATCATGTACAGGGAAACGAGGAAGGACCGCAGGAAATGAGCGAGCAGGCACTGGATATCGCGCGGCAGCGCATTCTCGACCGGCACGGGCTCGACGACGCTCAGCTCAGCCGCTCGCTGGGCACGCTCATGGGCCACGCGATCGACAACGCCGACCTGTATTTTCAGGTCACCCGGCACGAGTCGTGGTCGCTCGAGGACGGCATCGTCAAGGAAGGCAGCCACAGCCTCGAGCAGGGTGTCGGGGTGCGCGCCATGAGTGGTGAGAAGACCGGTTTTGCCTACTCGGATGAGCTCGTGTTGCCGGCTTTGACGCAGGCAGCGAAAGCGGCGCGAGCCATTGCGCGCCAGGGTGGCACGGGCCGTCTGCAGGCGTGGCATGCCGGTGCAGGCCACGACCTGTATCCCGCCGTCGATCCGCTCGAAACGCTCGGCGACATCGACAAAGTACGCTTGCTGGAGCGGGTCGATGCGGAGGCCCGCCGCGCAGATCCGCGCGTGCGCCAGGTCATGGCGAGCCTGACTGCGTTGCATGAGGTTGTGCTGGTGGTCGGCAGCGACGGCACCTTCGCGGCCGACGTGCGTCCTCTGGTGCGCCTCAGCGTGGCCGTCATTGTCGAGCAGGACGGCCGCCGCGAGCACGGCTCCAGCGGCGGCGGCGGGCGTTGGGGATACGCCGGTTTTCTCGAGAACGAGCGGGCCCTCGGGCATGCGCGGGAGGCCGTGCGTCAGGCGCTCGTGAACCTGGAGGCCGTCGCGGCGCCGGCAGGGAGCATGACTGTCGTGCTCGGGCCCGGCTGGCCGGGTGTGCTGCTGCACGAGGCGATCGGTCACGGTCTCGAAGGCGACTTTCATCGCAAAGGCACCTCGGCATTTGCCGGCCGCTGCGGAGAGCGGGTGGCAT
>JACDCP010000275.1 GCA_013817465.1 Gammaproteobacteria bacterium
CGCTCAGGACATACGTCAGCGGCAGGAAGGCGAGCGCCGCGGCGACCAGCGCGGCCCGGTGCCGCCGCCCGGTCAGCCAGTCCGCGACTCGCCCGGGGACATTGCTCATTTTCCGGGCTCGAAGCCCGTGCAAGACAGCCCCATTGTCTTTGCTCAGCGGAAAATGAGGAGTGTCCCCATTCCGTCAGTGACGGTCAGTGTATGGCAGCAGTGCCAGGTAGCGGGCACGCTTGACGGCCGTCGCGAGCTGTCGCTGGTAGTGCGACTTCGTGCCCGTGATGCGGCTCGGCACGATCTTGCCGGTCTCCGTGATGTAGTTCTTGAGCATCGCGAGATCCTTGTAATCGATCTCCTCGATGCCTTCCGCCGTGAACCGGCAGTACTTCCGCCTGCGAAAGAATCTCGACATGCTCCTGTCTTCGGATTTCATTGGTCAGGACCTTGCGGCGGCGGCGCGTGTGTTCTCGTCCTCGTCCTCGTCATCGTCGCGGGCGGCGCGATCGTTGCTGCCCGGCCTCGAGTCGTCGTCGCCGAAGCGATCAGGCCGCCGGCGCTTGTCCGACTTGTCGCCCGACTCTTCAGGCCTGGCCATGGGGGAAGCTTCGGTGACCGCTTCCTTGCGATTGATGACGAGGTGACGGAGCACGGCGTCGTTGAAGCGAAAGGCGCCGGTCAGCTCATCGAGCGTTTCCTTGCTGCACTCGATATTGATCAGCAGGTAGTGCGCCTTGTGGGCCTTCGCGATGGGATGGGCAAGCTGGCGGCGCCCCCAGTCCTCGAGGCGGTGGATGCGGCCCTTGCCCGACTCGATCATCGACCGGTAGCGGTCGAGCATCGCGGGCACCTGCTCGCTCTGATCCGGATGGACCAGGAACACGATCTCGTAATGTCTCATGATGGCTCCCTCTGGATTAAGCCTCCCGCTCGCTCGAGGCCTGAGGCCCTGGCGCCGGTGAGGCAAGGAGTTGCGCGATCCGGCGAGCCGGTTCTGCGCAGGGTGCGGCATGCTACCGGATGCAGTCGGTGACGGCAAGGCCAGGGGACATTCCTGATTTCGTAGCGCCTGCGTTCGTGGAAACGGTCCGGTTCCTCTCCGAAATCAGGAATGTCCCCTTTTTGCGTCGCGCTGGCGGCGCGCTTCGTAGATCAGCACGCCGGCGGCGACGGCGACGTTCAGGCTCTCCACGCTGCCCCGCATCGGCAGCGCGACCATGCGGTCGCACAGCTCGCGGCTGAGACGTCGCAGGCCCCTGCCCTCCGCGCCCAGCACGAGGCACAACGCGCCAGTCAGATCCGCGGCATACAAACTCGCCGGTGCGTCCTCCGCAGCACCCAGGAGCGAGACATCGGCATCCTTCAGGCGGCGCAGGCTGCGCGCCAGGTTGGTGACCTGAAAGAAAGGCACACTCTCGGCCGCCCCGCAGGCCGCTTTGCGCGCGGCGGGCGTGAGGCCGGCTGCACGATCCCTGGGTGCAATCACGGCATGCACGCCGCCGGCATCCGCGGTGCGCAGGCAGGCGCCGAGATTGCGCGGGTCCGTCACGCCGTCGAGCGCGAGCAGCAGCGGCGGCTCATCGAGAGCGTCGAGAAGTCTTGCCAGCTCGTCCTCACTGCGAGCGGGACGCGAACGAACGCGCGCCACGATGCCCTGGTGGCGCCCGCCGCCGGCGAGCTGATCGAGCTTGCTGCGTGCAGCGCGATCGGCATGGATGCCGAACTGCTGCGCGGCCTCGACGAGCGCCTGCATGCGAGGGCTGTCGGCGCCTCGCGCGATCATGAGACCGAGCACCAGCTCAGGCGAGCGTTCCAGCACCTCGCGCACGGCGTGCTGGCCGAAGATCAACTCCGTGGCGGCCATGCGGGGCTCAGTTTGCGTGCGCCCTGGTGAGGATGTTGAACAAGCCTTCCATGGCTTTTGCAACGCTGCGATCCGAAAAATATGATTTTCGGATCGCGAGCATTTTCGAGAGCTTGCAATTCTCGAAAATGATGACGCATCCCCGCATCATCTGCCAGGCTGCCGGGAAACGGCGTTTTTCGATAGCCCGCCAGACCGGCTTCCTTCGCTGCGGCGTTTGCCGCCCGCCTCTTCCACCGGCTCAAAATCGATCTTGCGGTCTTCCATGCCGACGCGCAGCACGCGCACGCGCAGGCTGTCGGTGAGGCGGTATTCGCGGCCGCCGCGCTCGCCGATCAGGCGATGGCTGGCCGCGTCGTGACGATAGTAATCGGCGCCGAGCGACGTCACGTGCACCAGGCCTTCGATCTGCATGCCTTTCAGGGCGACGAACAGGCCGAAGTCGGTGACGCCAGTGATGATGCTGTCGAACGCCTCGCCCACCTTGTCCTGCATGAATTCACATTTCAACCAGTCGAGCGCCTCGCGCGTCGCCTCGTCGGCGCGGCGTTCCTTCATCGAGCATTCCTGCCCGAGCCGTTCCATGTCCTTGTGGCCGTACGCGAAGTTGCGCGCGCTGCCGCCGTTGAGCGCATGGCAGATGCCGCGATGCACGAGCAAGTCCGGGTAGCGCCGGATCGGCGAGGTAAAGTGCGCATATGCCGGCAATGCGAGCCCGAAATGGCCGATGTTCTTTGGCTGATATACCGCCTGCGCCATGGAGCGCAGCGTGACCGTTTCGATGAGGGCCTCGTCCGGACGCCCGGCGGCCTGCTTGAGCACGGCGCTGAAATCCTTGGGCTCCAGCGTTTCCCGCCGCGCGAGCTTGAGGCCCAGAGTGCCGAGGAACAGCCGCAGGTTATCGACGCGATCGGCATCCGGCTGGTCGTGCACGCGGAATAGCGTCGGCAGCTTGTGCTCGCGCAGGAACTTCGCCGCCTGCACGTTGGCAGCGATCATGCACTCTTCGATGAGCCTGTGCGCGTCGTTGCGACGGTACTCGTGGATGGCCGCGACGCGGCCGTTGCTGTCGAATTCCATGCGCACGTCCGGCATGTCGAAATCGATGGCGCCCCGCCGGGCCCGCGCCTTGGCGAGCGCACGGAACGTATCATGTAAATTCTCAAGATGTGGCAGTAACTCATTATATTTAGTGCGTATTTCTGTCTCTTTTTCGACCAGTATCTTGGCGACCTCGGTGTAGGTCAGGCGTGCGGCTGAGCGCATCAGTGCCGCATAGAAGCGGGCCGCCGCCACCTTGCCCTGGGCACTCACGCGCATCTCGCAGACCATGCACAGGCGATCGACTTTCGGCTTGAGCGAGCACAGCCCGTTCGACAGCGCCTCGGGCAGCATCGGGATCACGCGGGTGGGAAAGTACACCGAGGTGCCGCGGTTGCGGGCTTCCGCGTCCAGCGGTGTGCCTTTGGCCACGTAGTGCGATACGTCAGCGATCGCCACCAGCAGCCGCCAGCCGGACTCGCTGCGCTCGCAATAAACGGCATCGTCGAAGTCGCGTGCATCTGCGCCGTCGATAGTCACCAGCGGCACCTCGCGCAGGTCGATGCGCCCGTGTTTGTCGGCAGCGGCCACGCGCGAAGGAATGTCTGCCACTTGCGCGCGAAGCTTCTTCGGCCATGCGTGCGGCAGACCGTGAGCGTTGATCGCGATGTCGGTTTCAATGCCGGGCTGCGTGTCGTCACCGAGTATGCGCGTGATCTCGCCGACCGGCTGGCTGTGGCGGGTCGGCTGCTCGAGGATGCCGGCGATGACGATCTGGCCGGGCTCTGCGCTGCCCGTCTTGTCCGGCGGAATCGCAA
>JACDCP010000276.1:0-2691 GCA_013817465.1 Gammaproteobacteria bacterium
CCACGTCTGCGTCGCGGAACATGGCCACCGCGCCCTCGCAGAGGGCTGGGCCGAAGCGCGGGGTGAGTGCCGCGACGACGGCCTCGAGCGAGTCACCCTCAACCTCCAGGATATGGCGGCCGAGCCGCTCGACGAGCTGCCGCGGGGCCCCGCGCTCGACGATTCGCCCCTTGCGAATGAAGGCCACCTGGTCACAGCCGTCCGCCTCCTCGAGATAATGAGTGGTGAGCAAGACCGTCATGCCCGTGCGGGCGCGCAGGCCCTCGATGAAACGCCAGATACGCCGGCGATTGGGCACGTCCAGGCCGATCGTGGGCTCATCGAGAAAGAGCACCCTGGGCCGGTGCATGACGCCGCGCACGATGTCGAGCGCGCGGCGCTCGCCGCCGGACAGCGATCCCACCGGCCGCCGAACGCTGCCGGCGAGCCCGAACAATTCGAGCAGCTCGCGGCTTCGCTCCGCGATGAGCGGCGGCGGCAGCCCGTGCAGCAGGCCGGCAAAGCGCAGGTTCTCTGCGACCGACAGGCTGCGATCGAGCGCCGAGTCTTGAAAGACGACGCCGATCGAGGCGCGCACCGCGACCGGCTCGCGGCGCACGTCGTAGCCGGCCACGGCGGCGTTGCCGGCCGTGGGATGGAGAAGCGTCGAAAGCATGTGGATCGTGCTGGTCTTGCCCGAGCCGTTCGGGCCGAGCAGGCCGAAAAACTGGCCGGCGGGGATGTCGAGATCGAGCCGGTCGACTGCAAGCACTTCGGCATAACGCTTGCTGAGCCCGCGCGCGCTGATCGCGGTGGTATCGGTCACTGGCTCAACTGGCGTGAGTTGCGATCACCGCGGAACAGCAGGGGTCGGACGGGCACGCGCTCGCCGGGCAGCTGCGCCTTCTCGACGACGGTCGTGACCCGGCCATGGTGCGGCGAGAGGCTGCAGACCGGGTCGGCATTGGCGGCATCGCCGGTGAGCAGGTAAGCCTGGCAGCGGCAGCCGCCGAAGTCCTTGAACCGCTCCGGGCAGCTCCGGCACGGCTGCTTCATCCAGCCGACGCCGCGGTAGGCATTGAATGCCGGCGACTCGTGCCAGATCCAGCGCAGGTCGTGGTCGCGCACGTTGGGAAAGCTCAGGCCCGGCAGCATGCGCGCCTCGTGGCAGGGCAGGGCGACACCGTCCGACGCGACGTTGAGAAAGGTCGTGCCCCAGCCGTTCACGCATTTCTTCGGCCGGTCGGCGTAATAGTCGGGGACGACGAAGTACACCTTCATGGCGTTGCCGACCCGGGCGCGGAACGTGTTGGTGACCTCTTCGGCTCGCTCGAGCTGCTCGCGGCTCGGCAGCAGATGCTCGCGGTTGACGAAAGCCCAACCGTAGTACTGGGTGTTGGCGAGCTCGACGTGCTCGGCGCCCATGACCTCCGCCATCTCCAGGATCTGCCCGACGTGGTCGATGTTGAGCCGGTGCAGCACGACGTTGAGCACCATGGGGTAGTCGTACTGCTTGATCAGCCGGGCGACTTTGGACTTGAGCTCGAAGGTTCGTGTGCTCGAGAGAAAATCGTTGAGCTCGCGCGTGGAATCCTGGAAGGAAAGCTGGATCTGATCGAGCCCGCCTTCCTTGAAGGCCGCGATGCGCTTCTCGTTGAGCCCGATACCGGAGGTGATCAGGTTGACGTAATAGCCGAGCCCGCTTGCCTCGCGCACCATGATCTCGAGGTCGTCGCGCGTCAGCGGCTCGCCGCCGGACAGGCCGAGCTGTACCGCGCCGAGCGCCCGCGCCTCGCGGAAGACGCGCAGCCAGTCCTCGGTGGCGAGCTCTTGCCCGTAGCGGGTGTAGTCCACCGGGTTGTAGCAGAACACGCAGTGCAGCGGGCACTTGTAGGTGATCTCCGCGTTCAGCCACAGCGGGTTACTGATGCTGGCCAGCTCTGATCCATCCTTTTCCATGCGCGACCTCCAGAAAATCGACGACGTCCGCGCGCAGGTCCGCGCCCGGGAACGCGCGCTGCAGGTCCGCGACGATGCCGTGCAGGCTCGCCTGGCCATCGACGCGCTTCATGATCTCCCCGGCGCCGCCCCTGAGCTGGACCATGCCCTCGGGATAGAGCAGCACGTAACATTGCTGGGCGGGCTCCCACTGGAGCCGAAACTGGCGGAGCAGCTCGATGGGCGCGTCGGGCGGCAACGGCAGGCGCGGTTCACTCATCTTTGCGGCCCCTCGAAGAGCTTCTGCGCGCCGATGCCGTAGTTGACGGCCATCGCATCGAGCATGCACCACAGCACGTCGAGCTTGAAGCTCAGGATCTCCAGCGCGCGTTGCTGTTGCTCGCAGGTCCGGTAATGATCGAGCGTGAACCCGAGCGCGAACTCGACGTCGCGGCGCGCCTGCCCGAGCCGCTTGCGGAAGTAGCCGTAGCCTGCCGCGTCGATCCACGGGTAGTGCGCGGGCCAGTTGGCGAGCCGCGACTGGTGGATCTCCGGCGCGAACAATTCGGTCAACGAAGCGGTGACGCTTTCCTGCCAGGGGCGGGCGCGCGCGAATTCGACGTAGGCGTCCACCGCGAAGCGCACGCCGGGCAGCACGTGGGCGAGCGAGGTGACCTGTGAGCGCTCCAGCCCGACCGCTTCGGCGAGCCGTAACCAGGCCTCGATGCCGCCTTCCTCGCCCTGCCGGCCATCGTGGTCGACGAGGCGCTGCAT
>JACDCP010000276.1:2701-3684 GCA_013817465.1 Gammaproteobacteria bacterium
GCGCTGCATCCACTCGCGGCGCACGGCGCGATCGGGGCAGTTGGCGATCAGCGCCGCATCCTTGAGCGGGATGGCCTGCTGATAGTAGAAACGGTTGCAGACCCAGCCGCAGACCTGTTCGCGGGTGAGCCGGCCGCCGTTCATCGCCACGTGATAGGGGTGATGGATGTGGTAGCGGCCGCCCTGGGCGCGGAGCTGCGTCTCGAACTCCTCACGGCTCCACGCCACGCGCGATTGCGATTCGGGCGCGGGCCCCTCAGATCTCGATGTCCATGCCATCGCAGGCGACCTCCACTCCGGCGGCGTCGAGCTCGGCACGCTCGACCGAGTCCTCGTCCAGGATCGGGTTCGTATTGTTGATGTGTATGAGGATCTTGCGTGAGGCAGGCACGCCCTTGAGCACCTCGATCATGCCGCCGGCGCCCGACTGCGGCAGATGGCCGATTTCAGTGGCGCGCTTGGTGGAAACGCCGAGCCGGATCATTTCGTCGTCGCGCCAGAAGGTGCCGTCCACCAACAGCACGTCGGCCTGCTCGAGGATTGTCCGCAGGCCGGGCTCGATTTCGCCGAGCCCCGGTGCATAGAAGGCGCTGCGCCCGCTGCGGGTGTCCGTGATGGCGATGCCGACGTTGTCGCCGTCGTGCGGGTCGTGGCGGTGCGGCGAGTAAGGCGGAGCCTTGCTCTGCAACGCGATGGCCGTGAAGCGCAGGTGATCGGCGCCGTCGATCGCAAAGCTGGCGCCGGCCTCGATGGGCAGACGGTGCCAGCTCACGCCGCAGTAGTGGCCGAGGATGCTGAACAGCGGGTTGCCGGTCGTGAGATCCTCGCGCACCGTATCCGTGCACCAGATCTCGAGCGGGCCGCCCTCGCGCAGCATCAGGAGCCCGGTGGTGTGATCGATCTGCCCGTCCACCAGCACGATGGCGCGTATCCCCGTGTCGCGGATGGCGCGCGCCGGCTGCAGCGCGGGGAAGGACCGGATT
>JACDCP010000060.1 GCA_013817465.1 Gammaproteobacteria bacterium
ATTCAGGACAGACCTGGAGGATGCCGTTTACACCGCATCGGGATGGCACTGCGACCGAGCATGGTTTCGTTTCCCTCTTTTCGTTGAACGATACCGTCGGCGCCTTGTGGCTCGACGGCCGGGAAATGAGCGGCAGCGGTCATGCAATGCACGGCTCGGCGGACGAAGCCATGAGCCTGCGCGCCGCATTGCTAACGCCGCACGGAGGCACGACGGGCGACTGGCTCATCGACGATCGCGTCTGCGATTGCTGCCAGACCGATACCGCGGTGACGCCGGACGGAATTGTCGCTGTGTATCGCAACCGGACTGAAGACGAGCTGCGCGACATCTCACTGGTACGCTTCGATGGAAAAACCTGGAGCAGACCACGGCAGATCGCCGAAGACGGCTGGCGGATCGCCGGCTGTCCGGTGAATGGGCCGGCGGTTACCGCCCGCGATGAACGCGTCGGCGCAGCCTGGTTTACGGCGGCCGATGGCGCGAGCCGCGTATATTTCGCGCAGTCCAGTGATTCCGGCAAGACTTTTGGCGAGCGCGTCCGCGTGGATGCAGGTGCGCCGCTCGGTCGCGTCGACGTGGTGCTGCTCGACGACGGCGCAATCGTGAGCTGGCTCGGACAAACTGAGCAGGGCGATGCGGAAATACGGCTGCGCAGGATCGATGCGGCGAGCGAAGCCGGCGACGCGCTCGTGCTGACGGGCACTTCCGCCGCGCGCTCGTCGGGATTTCCGCAAATGGTGCTCAGCGCCGATCGACTGGTGCTGGCATGGACCGAGACGGCGACACCTTCCCGGGTGCACACGGCCGTGCTGCCGGTTTCTCGCAAAAAAAAGGAGCCTGGAAACCTGTGACGATTTCCCGCCGCCGCTTTGTCGGCACGAGCTTTGGCGCCAGCTTGCTGGCCTGGATGCCTTCGCTATGGCCGGCGTTTGCCGCTGGCGCAGCTTCCGGCCGCAAGCTGCGGATTCTGTTTCTGGGCGGCACCGGCTTTCTCGGGCCGCATACCGTGCGCGCCGCGCTCGAATGCGGTCACGAGCTGACACTGTTCAATCGCGGCAAGACCGCCCCCGATATGTTTGCGGATCTCGAGCATCTGCGCGGCGATCGCGACGGCGACCTCGGCGCGCTCGCAGGCAAGCGCTGGGATGCGGTCATCGATACGTCGGGCTATGTGCCGAGGATCGTGACCGATTCGGCAAGCCTGCTCGCCGATGCGGTCGGCCAGTACGTTTTCATCTCGACCATCTCCGTTTATGCCAGCTCTGCCGAACCGGGCATGGATGAAAGCGCGCCTCTCGCCACGCTCGCCGACAAAACCGTCGAAGAGATCACGGGCGAGACTTACGGACCGCTCAAGGCACTGAGCGAACAAGCCGCAGAGCGCGCCATGCCGGGGCGCGTTACTGTCATCCGGCCCGGGCTAATCGTCGGGCCCGGCGACGAGACGGACCGCTTCACCTACTGGCCGGTACGCGTCGCCCGCGGCGGCGAGGTGCTGGCTCCAGGCAAACCGGACACGCCCGTGCAGTTCATCGATGTACGGGACCTCGGCGCGTGGATCGTGCATTGCCTCGAGGCGCGGGTGCTCGGCAGGTACAATGCGCTTTCGCCTGCCGGCGAGCATTCTATGGGCGAACTGCTCGAAACGTGTCGGGATGCATCGGGCAACGAAGCTCGGTTCACCTGGGTGCCCGCCGATTTTCTGGCTGCTCAAGGTATCGCGCCCTGGTCCGACATGCCGATGTGGTTACCGCCGGCCGGCGATTACGCCGGCTCCGGACTCATGAGTGCGGCGAAAGCCGTCGCAGCCGGACTCAGGTTTCGACCCCTTGAATCCACGGCCGCAGACACGCTGGCCTGGTGGCGTAACGAGCGCGGCGGCGAGGCCGAGTTGCGCGCGGGCATCGATGCGAAACGCGAGCAGGCCGTGCTTGCAGCCTGGCACGCTCATGAGAAAGCCGGCGACAGCGCGAAATGAGCGCAAGAAAAACGCCGGCTGATTGTCAATCGCTTTGAACCCCCGGTTTGACTCGGGCGTCCAATTCGGTTAATTGACTGATCCCTTCTCTATTACGCCCATCCCGAAGAGGACCCTATGCAGACACGGAATTCCCTTTATGCGCCGTTCGTCCTTGCCCTTGCAGGTCTCTTCGCCTGCACGCCGGATCGCCAGGACGAAGAAGACACCACGCCGCCGGATCCGCAGGCCGACACCGCGGCAGCAGACGAACAGGTCACCGAGGTCGTCGAAGCCTGGTTCGAAGATAACCTCGAGCTGAACCCGCTGAATGCGACCTTCATCGGCGATCACCGCTTCGACGATCGGCTCGCCAACGATATCGGCCCTGAATATCTGCAGAAATTCCGGGCCCTCGAAGAGAAGTATCTCGCCGAGATCCGGCAAATCGACCCGGCGGACCTCGAAGGCCAGCAACTGCTGAGCCGTGAAATCTTCGAGCGCGATCGTATGGACGCGATCGAGAGCTTCCAGTACCCCGGTGAGCTGATTCCGATCAATCAATTCTTCAGCATGCCGAACCTGTTCGCGATGTTGGGCTCCGGCACGAGCGTGCAGCCGTTCAAGACCGTCGAAGATTACGAGAACTTCCTCGGCCGCGCCGACGGGTTTGTCGTATGGATGAAGCAGGCGCGCACGAACATGCGCGAGGGCATGAAGCAGGGCATCGTCCAGCCGCGCGTGGTCATGGAAAAAACGCTTCCGCAGCTCGCAGCGCACGCTGTGGAGAATCCCGAGGACAGCATTTTCTATCGGCCGATCGCCGAGATGCCGGACACGTTCAGCGACGAGGACCGGCAGCGGCTCACCGAAACCTACGCCGCCGCGATCGAGAATCAGATCGTGCCGGCCTACCGGATGATGCACGACTTTATCCGGGACGAATATCTACCCGCCGCGCGCGACACTGTGGGCCTGTCGGATCTGCCGAACGGCCGCGAATGGTACGCCTATCTGGTCGAGACAACTACGACGACCGATCTGACGCCCGCCGAGATTCATCAGATCGGCCTGGACGAAGTCGCGCGCATCCACGGCGAAATGCGCAAGGTCATGGAGCAGGTCGGCTTCGAGGGCGATCTCCCGGCCTTTTTCGAGTTTCTCGATACCGACGATCAGTTCTATTTCGACGACAAGGAAGCACTGCTCAGCGGCTATCGCTCGCTGCGTGATGACGTTGAAACGAAGACACTCGAGATCTTCAACGCCATGCCGAAGGCGGATTTCGAGATTCGTCCGGTGGAGCCGTTCCGCGAGCAGTCGGCGGCAGGCGGTTCCTACATGGCTGCGACGCCGGATGGTTCGCGGCCCGGCGTCTTCTACGTGAACACTTATGACATGTCCGCGCGGCCGAAATGGGCGATGGAGTCGCTGTACCTGCACGAGGCCGTGCCGGGGCACCATTTCCAGATCTCCATCCAGCGCGAGCTCGAGGAACTGCCGAGGTTCCGCCGGTTCGGCGGGTACACTGCGTACTCCGAAGGCTGGGGCCTGTATGCGGAATCGCTCGGCAAGGAGATCGGCGTCTACGAGGATCCGTACCAGTATTTCGGCGCGCTCGCCGCGGAGCTCTTCCGCTCCATCCGGCTGGTGGTCGACACGGGTCTGCACGCCAAGGGCTGGACGCGCGAGCAGGTGCTCGACTACATGTACGAGAATACCGCCATCAACGAAGCGCGCGCGGTTTCGGAAACGGAGCGCTACATTGCCATCCCGGGCCAAGCGCTCGCCTACAAGATCGGCGAGCTCAAGATCGCCGAGTTGCGCCAGCGCGCCGAGGAGGAGCTCGGCGAGGACTTCGACGTCAAGGAATTCCATGCCCAGGTGCTCGGCACCGGCGCGCTGCCGCTCGACGTGCTCGAGGCAAAAATCAACCGCTGGATCAACAGCGAGCAACGCGTCGCGGACGCGGGCGTCCCACTGGGCTGACCGACGGCGGGGATGCCGCGATTTCTGCTGCTCGCGCTTCCCCGCGCGGCGTTCAGCGCGGCGAGCTGTTCAGACGACGGCAATCTCGAGCTGACGTTTCTCGCTAACGAAGGCTTCCTGCTGCGCTCAGACGACACGGCTGTTCTGATTGACGCCTTTGTGGTCGAATCGCACGCGAGCACTCTTTGAAAAAGGTGCCGGTGCCCGGCACCTGATTATTCTTGATTATTCTTCGCGGGTGAACTGGAGGCGTACTTTCGCCCGGTGCTCGATTGGCTGGCCGTTCTTGAGCTCGGGCCGGAACTGCCATTGCTCGACGGCTTCGATCGCGGCCCGGTCGAACCAGCCGCGGGACTTCGCGCCGGTGACCTCTATGGCGCGCGTCTGGCCTATTTCCGTGACAGTGAACTCGAGGTCGATCCAGCCATCGATGTCGCGGACCCAGGCGCGGCGCGGATACTCGGGCTCCACCATGCGCAGCATCTCGAGCTCTGATTTCGACGGAGCCGGTATCGACCTCGACACCGGCGCCCGCCTCGGGATTGGTCACCATCTGCGTTGTGCTGGCAACGAGCACGGGCTCGCGGTCGCCGGTTTCCAGGGTGCCTGCAACTACGGTTTCGCTTTCCGGCCCGGCGAATGAAGCCGCTTCGTTCAATCCCGCTTCGGAAAGCGCCAACTCTTCCTGCAACGCCGCTGCGGCGAGCGCCAACTCCTCTTGCAGTGCCGCTTCGGTGAGTGCCGCCTCTTCATTCAGCACGGCTTCTGCCGCAGCCGTTTGCCGCGCAACATTCGCGAGGGCCTCTCGTCGAGCTGTCAATGCTTCCTCTCGCGCGCCGAGCTCGTCCGCTTTGTTGAGCCAGCGCGCTGCAGCCGCGAAGTCCTCTCCGAGAATCGCTGCGTCCGATCTTTTAAGCAGCATATCGGCCAGCCGCTCGAGCCCGCTGGCGACTTTTTCATCTTCCGGGTAATCGGCCCGAAGCGCGAGCAGATGGAACTCGGCGCTGTCGTTTTCCGACACAGTGAGGTTGCTCGCTTCCATTCGTTCATTCGCGAGCGCGAGACGGTCGTCGATCGCAAGCTGACTGCGGCGCTCGACCAACCGGGCGCGGGCAACCGCCAGATCGGCCGACCCCGGCGGCAGGAAGCGAGCAGCCAGATCGAGCTGCGCGCTCGCTCGCGACAAATCGTCGGGCTCGAACGCCAGATCTGTGGAGGCAATCAGCGACTTGCCGTGGTCCGCGAATGCGGCATTGACGAAGCGCATCGCCGGATGGTCGGGGCGAAGATCCCGGGCAAGGCGGCGCGCAGCCAGCGCGTCTTCGGGATCGTTCTTGCTCAGCGCCGTCTGCGCTTGCTGCAACAACACGCCCGTAATGGTGTCGAGGCCGGCCATGGCCTGAGAGTGCTCCGGCTCGATCTCCAGCACGCCAAGATAATGATCGAGCGCATTGTCTTGCGCTGGCGAGATATAACGGCTTTCTCGCAATGCCGCGCTCGCAGTAGCGAGCGCACGCTGAACGTCGCTCGGGGATTGCGCGCTGGCCGCAGCTCTCGTGGCCGGAGATGTAGAACCGTCAACCCGATCGCGCCAACCTGTTAGTTCGCTGCCTTGTAGCATGAGGGCCAGCGCGAAGGCGGCTACGAGTGCTGCCGCGACGCCGCCGATCAGTAACGGCTTGCGTGAGGCTCTGTTTGCCACCGGCAACGACGGTGCAATCCATACGGCCGGCAGCGACTTCGCAAGCGAGACGCCGGCCTGCGTCTGCGCAAGCGATACATCTGGCCGTGGCTCGGCAAGCAATATGTCCGATCGCGGCTCCGACGGCAATACATCCGGCCGCGACCCTACGAGCCATATATCCGACTGTGGTTCCGTGTTGTTCTCATCCCAGTCGGGTGGATCCTCAGGCGCAATTGGCACCTCGTGGTTGCCATCGGCGCCGCGCAGATGCTGGCGCAGCGCACTCTGCACCTGCTGGCGCACCTGGTCGACAGACAGCGGCTTCAGCAGAATGCGATCGACCAGCCCGTCATTGAATAATTCGATCAGCGAAACCGCCTCATCGCGATCGCCCACGCCGACGATAACGAGATGCGGAAACTGTCGTTCGAGCCGACGCGCAAGAACCTGGAACGCCGCGCGCTCGTTTGCTGCGTCGGTGACCAGCACGCCCACATTTCGTTCGGTCAGCATGTCGATCGCGAGTGCCGTTCGGCGCGCGTGCTGCACGGGATGCGCACCCTCGAGCGCGGTTTCCACGTCGGAAATGAGCTCACCGTCGCGGCTCAGGATCAGAACCTCGGCGTCGCACGCAAGCGCATTCGACTGAGGACGCGAGTTATCGCTGAACCCTGTGACGAGATGTACCGACATAGATGTACCGACTTATTGTTATTATTCGGTCGCACATCCGGGCTGCGAGCGCGGCCGAATGTAACATATTCCCACCGCACGGCAATCTTTGGGCGTAACCGGCGTTTTCCCGGGTGCTGCCCGCTTACGATCCGGAAACTGCCGCTCTGCACACCCAGCGAATAGCAGCCAGGGAGCCTTTCGGCCGACAAGCCGCGCCTGAGTCGTTCGCACAGCACGGCTCGGAGACAGCCGGTCGTGTGCGACCGGGTGCCGGTGCCCGGCATCCGGTTACGGCATCTGTTTTTACTCTTCGCGCGTGAACTGCAGGCGTACTTTCGCGCGGCGCTCGACCGCCTGGCCGTTCTGGAGCTCGGGCTGAAATTGCCATTGCTCGACGGCTTCGATCGCGGCACGATCGAACCAGCCGCGCGTCTTTGCGCCGGTGACTTCGATCGCGCGCGTCAGGCCCGTTTCGGTGACGGTGAACTCGACGTCGATCCATCCGTCGATGTCCCGCACGTAAGCGCGGCGCGGATACTCGGGCTGTACCATGCGCAGAATCTTGAGCTCGCTGACTTCGACGGGCGACGCATCGATGCGGGCACCCGCGCCGCCGCCCGTACCGATCGGCGCCGTGCTCGCGACGAGTCCCTCGGCACCGGCCGCGTCCGGGCTTGCCTCGGCTGCGCCGGCAAGCTCGCCGCCCGCAGCATCGGCTGCTTCGGCGCCGGCAGCGGCGGGCGCGCCCTCTTCCGCCTGTGCCGCTACGGCTTCGGGCCCGATCGTCGCCTCGGTAGCCGACTGCGCGCTGGCCAATGACTCGCGTCGTGCAGCGAGTGCCTCCGCCTGCACGCCGAGTCGCTCGACTTCGCCGAGCCAGCGTTCCGCGGTCTCGAAGTCTGCGCTGCCGAGGAAGCTGTCGACCCTTTCCAGCATGATCCCGGCGAGATTCTCGAGACCGCCGAGCACGGCTTCGTTCTCCGGGTAGTCGTCTCTGAGCGCCAGCAGGTGGAATGCGGCGCTATCGTTCTCGGGAACCGTCAGCTTGTTGCTCTCTATGCGCGCATTGACCAGCCCGAGCCGATCGTTGATCGCGAACTGGCTGCGCCGCTGGTCGAGCAACGTACGGGCGGCCGCCAGGTCGGATGAATCCTGCGGCAGGAACTGCGCTGCAAGATCGAGCTCCTCGCGCGCCCGCGCCCAGTCGTCGGCGGCGACCGCCAGGTTCATGCGCGAAATGAGTAATCTGCCATGCTCGGCGAACTGCGCATCGACGAGCGGCATGTCCGGATGATCCGGACGGATGCCCTGCACGACGGTGCGCGCGGCCAGCGCATCGGCCGGATTGTTTTCGCTCAAGGCCGTCTGCGCGCGCTCGAGCAGCACGCCGGCAATCGTATCGAGGCCCGCAGCGGCCTCCGGGTGGTACGGCTCGAGCTCCAGAACGCTGAGGTAGTGATCCAGCGCATTGTCTTCGACCGGCTCGATGTAGCGTCCCTCCTGCAGCGCCGCGCTCGCCGCATCGAGCGCGCGCTCGACGTCACTCAGCGGCTCTGCATCCGGCGCAGTCACGGGTTCCGGCGCAGCGACTTGCGCGGCTGCACGGTCTTGCGCAGGCTGTGCAGCTTTCTCGCCGCCGTTCATCAGCACGACCGCCGATAAAATCACGGCCATGACGCCTGCGACGGCACCGCCGAGCATGAGCGGGCGCCGCAAGCGTCTGCCTCCGGCGGCGGCAACTTGCCCCGGCTCGATCTCGTAGGGCGGGGGGCGCTCGGGCCTGACGCGCCGGTCCACGTTAGCGTCGTCGTCCGACACCTCCGTTACGGTGCCGTCCCGGAGTGTCAGGTGCTGGCGCGCAGCACTCTGTACGCGCAAACGAACCTGGCCCGCGGACAGCGGTTTCAGCAGGAACCGGTAGACCTCCCCGCTGTTGACGAGATCGATCAGCGATGCCGCCGCCTCGCGCTCGCCGACGCCGATGATGATCAGACTCGGAAACTGCTGGCGCAATTGACGCGCGAGCTTGTGAAAGGCCGGATGCTCGACCGCCTCGTCGGTGATCAGCACTCCCGCGCGATGCTCCGCCAGCATGTCGATGGCCAGCGAAGCGCTGCGCGCGTGATGCACGTGATAAGCGCCATCGAGCGATCTCTCCACGTCCGCGATGAGCGCGTCGTCGAGACTCAGAATCAATATGTCGACCGCGTGCTCGGAGGCATGGTCCGATCGGTCGTGGGCCAGCGGGGACGGCATCATCGGTCACGGGTCCTGTGTCGAGATGTATCCGCCATACTACACTTCCCCCGCGCAAATCCAGTTGCAGGCATCGCAGAAAATAACACGAATCAGGGCTTTTTCGGGTAATTCGGGCATGAGCGGAGGTATATAATCCACCGCCTGCGGCCGCCCGGGCGAGCCGAAAGCGCGAATATCACGCGAAAGCCTGCGGCCGCAGAGCAGCATGTCGGTCAGGTCCATCCGATGCGTTCTTCGAAACGATCTCCGGCCTGACGACGACCGGCTCAACGGTGCTCGTCGGCCTGGACGACATGCCGCGCCACATCCCGTTGTGGCGAGCGCTGCTGCAGTGGTCGGCGGCATCGGGCTGATCGTCATGGCCATCGCGATCCTGCCGTTCCTGCACGTCGGCGGCATGCGCCTGTTTCAGACCGAGTCGTCCGACAAGTCCGATAAGTTCGCGGCCCGCTCGGCCAGCGTCGCGAAGTCGATCAGCATCGTGTATGTGGGCATCACGAGCGTATGTGCGACCGCTTACTTCCTGGCCGGGATGGATGCCTTCGATGCAGTCACGCATGCCATGACGACCTTGGCGACCGGCGGTTATGCGAACTACGACAGCTCGTTCGGCGGGTTCAACGGCACCATACAGTGGCTCGCTGTCGTGTTCATGCTTGCTGGCGGTTTGCCGTTCGTCCTTTACATCCGCATGTTGCGCGGAGACAGAAACGCCGTCGTAACCAACAGCCAAGTGCGCGTGCTGATTTTGTTTCTGCTGGTCGTCATCCTGTCGCTCACCCTGTGGCGCTGGCAAAGCGCGCCGGCCCCGGCGCTCGAGGCGTTGCGTCGGCGACATCATCGGGCCGGCCGGCAATTTCTCGACATTGCCCGATGCCGCCAAGTGGCTGCTGTGCTTCGGCATGCTGATGGGCGGCTGGAAATCCTCACCGTTCTCGTGTTGCTGTCGCCGTCGTTCTGGAGAGACTGAGGCGGCGTCGCGCAGACGCCGCGACAATCGCCACCACGGCCAGGGACCAGACGATCACCGCACCGGTCGGCAGATCGAATACCGTCGACATCAGCAGCCCCGCGACATATCCGGCCAGCCCGATGGTGAATGCCAATGGCAGCGCGAGCCGCTCGTCCAGTTCTCGCGTCGCCAGCGCCGGGACGATCAGGCTCGCGAAGACGAGATAGATGCCGACGAGCTGCACGGATACCGTCACGGCGAGCGCAAAAAGCAGATAGAAACCCGTCCGGCCGAGCGCCCGGCGCGCAGCGAACCAGAGCGCGAGCACGACTCCGGAAACCACTGCGGCCGGACCCAGCGTATGCACATCGACCCACAGGATCTGGCCGATCAGCAGATCCCTCAGCTCCTCGCCGCCGCGCGGATGGTTCGCCAGCAACAGAATGCCGCCGGTGGCGGCGAGCACGAACAGCGCGCCGATTATCGCTTCCTGCACTTCCTCGAAGCGCCGCTCGGTCCAGGTGAGTAGCAATCCCGCGGCCAGTGCCGCCGTCACGGCCGCGAGCTGGGCCCATACGCCGTGTGTGTCCCAGCCGAGCGAGGCCGCGGCGATGACGCCGAGCCCCGCCGTCTGCGCGACGGCCAGATCGATGAAGATGATGCCGCGCGCGAGCACTTCGCGGCCGAGCGGCACGTGCGTGGACAGCACCAGCACGCCGGCGAGCAGCGCCGGGCCGATGATGCTGATGTCGAGCGCCGAAAAGCTCACTGCGCCGCGCTCCGCAGGCGCTCTATCAGCACGTCGAACACATCGAACAGGTCATCCGTCCCATCCACGCTGCCTACCGTGTGCGGCAGCACGATCGCTGGCGCCCCGCTGCGATCAGCGAGCCATTCGGACGCGCGCGGGCTCTGATAAGTCGAACGGATGATGGCCGTGACGTCTTCGCCTTCGATGGTGTCGAGCAGCTCCGCGAGATGCGCGGCGCTCGGCGGGATACCGGGCTTCAGCTCCAGATTGGCCAGCTCGACGAGGCCCAGCCAGTCGTTCAGGTAGACCCAGCTCCGATGATGCGTGACGAATTTGCGGCCTTTAAAAGGCGTGGCCTCTTCCGTCCAGCGTCCGATTGCCGCCTTCCAGCGCTCGGCGAAATCAGCATAACGGCGCGCATACGCCTCGGCATTCTCCGGATCGAGTTGCTGCATCCGCTCGGCGAGCGCCGTGGCTATCTTGCCGATATTGCGGGGATCGAGCTGGATGTGCGGGTTGCCGTACGGATGAATGTCGCCCTCGGCACGATCCACTTTCTGTGGCACCTCAAGCAAATCGACGTGCTGCGAAGCTTCGAAGAAGCCCGGCTTACCCGGCTGCACATCCGGGTTGCCGCCCTGCCGGAGCAGGAGCGGCAGCCAGCCGATCTCGAGATCGGCGCCCGTGCATATCACCAGGTCGGCGCGCCGCACGCCGGCAATCAGGCTCGGCCGCGCCTGTATGTAATGCACGTCCTGCTGTCCGGTGATCGCCGACTTCGCGTCGACGGCATCGCCGCCCAGCTCCGCGACCAGCGCGGCCCATTCGGGCTCGCAGGTGAATACGCGCATATCGGCTTGCGCCGCGCCAGTCAGCAACAGGCCGAGCACGGCGAATATCCATTTTGAAGTTTTCATGAGCGTGCTCCCACTAAAAGCTGTGCGCGCCGTGCGCGCCCAGGCTCATGATGTATTGCAGGACGAACTGCGTGTCGCCGTCATCGGTCGAGCGGTCCTTGGCGAGCTGCAGCCGCAAGCGGCTGAATTCGCTGTGCGACCAGTCCACCATGGCAGTAATGCGATTCGGATCATGATCCGCATCGCCGAGCGGTTCGTTGAAATCAAAGAAGAAGCCAGGAACAGTCTCGAGAACAGGCAAGTCATTGTCGGCGGAGATTCGATCGTAGCGCAGGCCGGCACGCCAGCGCGGACGCCACTGGTAGACTCCCTGAAGGTAGAAGCCCTGCTGCTCGCCGTCGTAGGGGACGAGGACCTGTGCAAACGAGATGAAGCCCGGGCCGGGCTCTTGGGTGAGCAAATTGCCGTCTTCGCGCCGGAACAGATATTCGCCTTGAACGACGAAATTGCGCGCGCGCGGATTGCCGTTCTCTGCCCATTTCCAGACGAAGTCGGCTATCGCCACGTCGCTGTCGCCGGTGAAGGACGCATCGCCGAGCTCACCGAAAGGTGATTCGCGACCTTCCGATTTCGTCGAGAGGTACGAGACACCCCCGCGCCAGCTATGGCTCGCGCCCACGTCGCCGCCCGTGTGTGCAAAAACGCTGAACGCGCCCACGCCGTCGTTAGCCGCGCCGCCCGCGGGGAAGCTGCTGCCGCGCATGACTTCCGCGCCGAGCTCGATATAGCGCTCCGTCGGCGGCAGCCACTTGAGCTGCACCCCCGTGTCGCCGTACTGCGTGCCGAGCAGCGCGCGATAGACGAGCGGCTCATCGGCGAATTCCCAGCGGTGCGCGTGCTGCACGTTCAGGTAGCCGATGTCGGAAAAGAAGCGGCCTGCCTTGAGCGTGAAGCCTTCCGGCAGCGCGAGCGTCTGCAGATAGGCTTCCTCGATCTCGACCTCGGTTTCGCCGTCCGCGTCGGTGGCGAGCGCGGCCGTGAACGAGCCGTAGAAGCGATCGTCGACATTCGAGCTGATGACGAGCTCGCTTTCATCGAGCGACAGGCCCTCGTTGGACAGGCCTGCCTCCTCGCCAAGCAGGAATCCGGAGATCGCGTAGTCCTCAGGTTCGTTGTCGAAGCTCGTGAACTTACCGTCCAGAATCAGGCTGATCGCGGGATTGAACGCGTTGCCGGTGACCTGTTGCGCCGCGGCCGCACCCGCCGCAAGCCCGCCGGCCGCAAGACCGAGGCAGGCCACGAATGGAGTTGCAT
>JACDCP010000061.1 GCA_013817465.1 Gammaproteobacteria bacterium
CGTCACCGCCACATAAAGCAGGCGTTGCGCCTCGAGCCGTTCGCGTTCGAGCTTCATGGCCGCGATGCAGGCATGCAGGGGATCGGCCTCGCCCCCGCGCGGGCCGATCGGCGCCAGCAGCAGATCGGCCGGGCCGGGGCCCCGTGCGATTTCGATCCAGTGCAGCAGTGGTTTTTCATTGCGCCGGGGCAGCTTGTCGAGACCCGGCAGGATGACCGTATCGAACTCGAGGCCCTTGGCTTTGTGAATCGTCATGAGTTGCAGGCTCGCGTCCGCGCGCGTGTCCGGCGCCGCGTACAGATCTTCGAGGAAGGCCTCGAGTTGCGCGACATCGGGCAGATCGCCCGCCTGATCCAGCTTCTGCAGCAGCTCGAACCAGGTTTCAGCGTTGGCGAGATCGCTGCGCTCTTCCAGCGTGGCAGGCCCGCCGAGGGCGATCCAGGCCTGCTCCACCCAGTCCCGCAGATCGCAGCGACCGCGGCGCGAAAGGTGCTCCTGCAGGATGCTGCGCGTCCGGTGCAGGCGCGCGGCGCCATCCGCGCTCAACTGGCCGGCCCGCTCGCGCATACAATCCCAGACCGTCGTGTCGGGCGCTTGCGTCACGAGCGCATGCAGGTCCGCAAGCGTGAGACCGCACCAGGGCGCGCGCAGCACCGCCAGCCAGGCGCTGCGGTCGGCAAAATGCAGCAGGGCGCGGGTCAGCGCGAGCAGATCGCCGACCGCCGGACGATGGCCGAGGTGCTCGATTTCCACGGCCTGGAATCGCAAACCGGCCGCGCTCAATCGCGGCGCGATATCGGCGAGGTGCGAGCGGCTGCGCACCAGGATGGCTATGCGCTGCGTGGGATCTTCGCTGCGGGCTGCCTGGACGAGCCGAATGACCGTCTCGGCCTCGGCGGGCGGATGTCCGGCGAGCGAGGCGTGCACGCTGACGGCATCGCCTTCGATCGCCGGCAGGCAGGCGGACCCGCGGACATGCGCCACCGCTCCGTTGGCCAACTCGTCGGCCGCCGGCAGCAGGGCGCCGAATACTTCGTTCACCCAGGTCACGAGTCGCTGCTGCGAGCGAAAGTTGGCCGTGAGCGACAGCAGCTCCAGACGCACATCGCCCACGCCCGATCGTTTCGCGGCAAGGAAGAGTCCGACATCGGCTTCGCGAAAGCCGTAGATGGACTGCGTCGGATCGCCGACCACAAACAGCGTGCGGCCGTCGCCGTCCTGCCAGCCCGCGGTCAGGCGGACGAGCAGGTCCAACTGGCTGCGCGAGGTGTCCTGGAACTCGTCGACCAGCAGATGGCCGATGCGATAATCGAGGGCGAGCGCGAGGTCGCTGGGCGCCAGATCATTGCCGAGCGCATCGAGCGCCGCCCGCGACTGGGCGATGAAATCGACCTCGCCGCGCTCCCGGAATAGCAGCTCGAGCTCGGCTGCTGCGAGCGGAAGCACCGAGACCAGGGCGGACAGAACTGACCATTGATCCTCGGTGTAGCGCGCCGGGGGCAGGCGGCGGCACACCGCGAGCTGCCGACGCAGCTCCTCCGAGTCTACGAGCGAAACAATGAGGTCGCGCAATCGTTGCTTGTCCTGGCGGCGCTCGGGCGGGAAGCCCTGGATCACATTGACTGACTGTCGCCATCGATCTTTATGGTTCAGCAACAGCTCCGCAATGCCGCACCAGATCGCAAGGCTCTCCGTCCCGTTACCGGGCAGCGTGCGCAGCTCCCGGCAGGCGACGATCGGCGACGGCGAGCCCCGTTCGGCCAGATTCGCGGCTGCAGTGGCTGCAAGTTCCATCAGTTCTGCCGCCTGCCCCGCCGGCAAAGCAGCCCGCAGCGCGGCAAGCCGGTCCCGCAGCAGATGTTGCAGCCCTGCCTCCAGGTGCGCGCGCGCCACGTCTGCGCGCCCTGTAATCAAATGCAGCCAGTGGTCGCGTTTCGCGAGCAGATCGGCCAGCAGACGCTCCGCCACGGCGAAGCGATTGTCGAGCTGCCGCAGGAGCTGCGCGACGGGCGCGGCCTGCGATGGCTCAGCGTCGATACGCTGGAGCACGCGCCGCGCCGCGTGAACGTACAAGTCCTGCGCATTCGCTGCGATGACAAGATCAGCGCCTGCCCCGGACAGGTATGGCATTTGCCGGGCGATCAATGCATTGAGCGCATCGAGCGTCAGGATACGCAGGCGCACCGGCTGATCTGCGAGCCGCCATCCCTGTCGCACGTCCTGCTGGAGCACCTCGCGACCGAGTTGCCAGGTCGTGTGCCGGTAAGCCTCAACGGGCGGCTCCGCAGCCCGCGCCAGCTCGAGCGCATCGAGCACGCGTGCGCGCATCTCGCCCGCCGCCTTGCGTGTGAACGTCAATGCGACCACTTCCTCCGGCCGTTCGACGCCACTCAGCAGCCTGAGGTAACGCTGCGTCAGGAGCTCGGTCTTGCCGGAACCAGCCGGGGCCTGGACGATGAACGAGCGCGTCACGTTCAGGGCGCGCGCGCGCGCCGCGGCATCAGGCGGCGCAGTCATCGACGTCCTCGCGCAGGGCTTTTCAATTCCTCGACCCGGCAGAGGCCGGCGAGATGGCAGTAGCGGCAGGTATCGAACGGCTGCTTCGGATCGACTGCGGCGCGACCGGCAGCAAAGTCTCGCGCGAGACGTTCGAGCGTCTCCCGCCAGCCTGCAAGTAACGCGTCCCAATCCGGATACTCCGCGTGGCTGGTCTCATCGAAGGCAGCGATGCCCGGGGCGATCCCTTCGTCGCGCGCGAGGCCCAGGAAACTGACGCGCTCGCTGCTCAGGATCGCGAAACTCACGCCCGACGTCGCCTGACCGCCCGCCGTCGCGTACAGCGGGAGCTGCGGATCGTCCGGCCGCGAGCCCCACCAGCCGGACATGGCCGCTTTTCCGGTTTTGTAGTCGATGATCAGCCGGCTGCCGTTCGCCAGACGGTCGACGCGATCGATGCGCGTGCGAATGTCGATGCCGCCGATGTGGCAATCCTGCAAAGTCTCGGATCGCTCGACGCGAAACGATGGGCGGGACGCTTCTATCTCCAGAAGCCGCGCAATCAGATGTTGCGCGCGTTCGATCTCGAGGCCGACGAGACCGGCGGAATGGCGCGGCAGTTTCTGTTCCGCGGCGGCCCGTACGGCGCCGACAACGACAGCTCGCCGCTCCTCAGCCGACAGCGCCAGCAGCAACTCGCTGCCGCCAACTTCCTGCCAGAGATGCTCGAGCGCGCGGTGCAGAAAGTCGCCGCGCGCGCGCGCGTCGATGCCCGGGACGGGAACTTCCAGCACGTCGGCGTGCAGCCTGTGCTCGGCGAACGCGCGAAATGGGCAGGCGGCCTGATGCGCGAGCAGTCGGGCGCCACCGCGCGCCGGTTCCGTGCTGCCGAGAGCCGGCGCTGCGTCGTCTGCCAGCCGCTCGAGTGCGCGCGCCTGATAAACGCGCTCGATGAGGAGCGGCGCCTCGTGGTACTCGAACGCCGCGGCGGGCTCGAACTCGAGGATCAGCGGGCTCGGCCGCAGCTCGCGATCTCCGTCCCGGCGGGGCGAGCTGACGATGACGTCACCGCCGCTCGCCGTCATGCGATCAGTCAACCGGGCGGTGTATTCGAGCTGTCGTTGCGCGGAGGCGTGCGGCATACCGTATTGGCGCTGCAGGCTCGCCGGCAGGAATCCATTCGGGCGCGCGGCGGGCGGCCAGACTTCGTCGTGCAGCCCGGCGAGCCACAGATGATCGAACTCGCAGCCGGCCGCCTCGAGCGGGCCCAGCACTTCGATGGACGCCGCCGGCGTTTCCGGTTGGAACATCGTCTCGGCCGCGAGCCGTTGCAGCAGCTTCAGCGTGTCGGCATAGCTCATCGGGCCTGTCACGGCGCCGAGCGTGTAGATTTCCTGCTCGAGCGCCCGGAACGCATCGCGCGTCTGGAACTCATGGCTCGACAGGCTGCGTTCGCCCGGCCAGCCGAGCGAGGCCAGCACGGCGTCAAAAACGGGCAGCCATTCGCCTGGCAGACAGTTGCCGCCGAGGCGGCCGCCCAGCTCCATTAATTGCTGCAGCGATTCAGCGAGACGCGGGCATGTGTGCGGCTCATCCTCTTCGGCTGCCGCGCGGCGCGCGACGCCGGCGGAGATCTCGAGCCAGCCGCGCTTGCGCAGACAGGCGTCGAGCAAGGCGCGACGCGTGGCCTCTGTTTCTGCGGCAGCGAAGTACGGCGAACGCAGGAGTTGTCCAAGCTCTTCATAGTGCAAAGCGCGACGCGCCAGGCCCAGCACGAGAAACGCTGCATGCACCAGCGGATAGTCGCTGAGCCAGCGGCCCGCCGAGATGGTGAAAGGCAGGCTTTGCTCGCGCGCCGGACCGGCATCCGGCGCAAGCACTGCCGTAAAGATGCGCCGCACGTCCTCACGCGAATCGACGAGATCGGGTACGACGATGCCGATGCGCCGCCGCGGGTCCTCGACGATCAGGCGCCTCGCCCAGCGCGCGGCAGTTTCGAGCTCATCGTGCCGGTCAGCCAGGTCCAGCCGGCGAACCGGGCCGTGGCGATCGACGAACGGCACGGTGTCGGCTCGCGCGCCGCAACCTTCGAGCGCGTCGAGGAACGCGCGCTGCTGAGGAGTCATTTCGTCGAAACCCGCAAGCGCCACGCGCGCCGGCAGTGCGCTGGAAATCGTCGCCAGACGACCTGCCAGCTCATCTGGCAAGCGCGCTGCATCAATCCAGCCTTCGCGCGCGCAGCGGGCGTCGACGCGAGTCTGCCAGCGCAGAAACGCACGGGATTCTTCGCTGCCGTGCCGCTGCAGTTCGGCCGCCGGAACGCGCCAGGCCGACATTCGAAGACGCGCTTCCCGCGCCTCGCGCGCGGCAGCGCGAATGTCGAGCAGCTCCCTGCCGCTGTCCGCGGCAATTGCCGCCTGCCAGAGCTGCTGCTCGAGCGCATCGCCGAGCAGCGCCGGGAGCGGTTCGGCCGACGCCCATGCGGCGGCGTCCCAGAGGCGGGCAACCCAAGCGCGCCACGGCAGCACGTCCGGCGTCGGCCACGCACGCGCCTGGACGCGGGCCTGAGCATAGGACTCGCGTATGCGCCTCGCCATGCGCTTGTTCGCAACCACGACGGTGCCGCCCTGCGCGAGCAGCTCGAAGCAACGATCTACAAGCGCCAACGCGATTCAGTCCCCTCCCCCTGCGCCCTCTCCAAAGGGGCGGGGGAAGAACAAACGGACGCTCGTTTGCCGGCGTAGCCGCGCCCGTGTATTGTCGGGCACGGCATTTCGGCCGGGAAAATTTCGCAAGGGATGATTGGCATGCAGAAGATCATGGTCTGCCTGAAACGCGTGGTCGATTATAACGTGCGCATACGCGTCAGGCCGGACGGATCGGGCGTGATCACCGAAGGCGTCAAGATGAGCATCAATCCGTTCGACGAGATTGCTCTGGAGGAGGCCCTGCGGATCCGGGAGCGTGGCGAAGCGAAAGAAGTGCTCGTCGTATCGATCGGCGCGTCGCAGACCCAGCAGCAGCTCCGCACCGGTCTCGCCATGGGCGCAGATCGCGCGATCCTGGTCGAAGAGAGTGACGCCGTCGGGCCGTTGACGGCGGCTCGTGCGTTCCTCGCTCTCATAGAAAAAGAAAAACCCGAGCTGGTGATCCTCGGCAAACAAGCCATCGACGACGACAATAACCAGACCGGACAGATGCTGGCGGCGCTCTGGGATCGACCGCAGGCGACCTTTGCATCGAAGCTCGAGCTCGCCGGAAACCAGGCAACCGTGACAAGGGAAGTGGACGCCGGGCTCGAGGTCATCGAATTCGATCTGCCGGCCGTTGTCACCACTGATCTCCGGTTGAACGAGCCGCGTTACGTAAAACTGCCGGAAATCATGAAGGCCAAGCGCAAACCATTGGACATGACCACGCTCGCCGACCTCGGCGTCGAGCGGGCCGGCAGCCTGCGCACCCTGAGCTGCGAAGCGCCCACTGCGCGCGGGAAGGGCGTCATGGTCGAGAATGCACAAGCTCTGGTCAAAATGCTGCAACAGCGCGGGCTCCTCTCATGACACGAATTCTGATCGTTGCCGAGCACGACGGCTCGAAGCTCAATCCGAGCACCGCGAAGTGCGTGAGCTGCGCGCGCGGCCTCGACGCGGAAGGCATCGATATCGCCGTGTTTGCGAACGGCGGCGACGACATCGCCGCGCAGGCGGCGAGGATCGATGGCGTGGATCGTGTCCTGCAGATCGATCGCCGCGAAAACGCCGCGCCGCTCGCGGCTGTTCTCGCCCCCCAGATTGCTGCGCTGGCGGAGAAATACTCCCATGTGCTCGGTCCATCGACGACTTTCGGCAAGGACGTCTTACCGCGTGCAGCGGCGCTGCTCGGCGTCGGCCAGGTCAGCGATATCATGGCCATCGAAGGGCCGCGCACGTTCAAGCGGCCGATCTACGCCGGCAACGCGATCGTTACCGTGGAAGCGCCTGGCGACGGCGTGCTGGTGGCCACGGTGCGCATCGCTTCTTTCGAGGCGGCCGGCGAAGCAGGCGCGGCCGACATCGAGAAGAAAACTCTCGATGTGGAGCTGCCGGCGCACACGCGATACGTCGAGCTCAGGAGCGACAGGAGCGACCGCCCTGATCTGCAGACCGCGACGCGAGTCATCTCCGGCGGGCGTGCACTCGGCAGCGGCGAAAACTTCGACATCCTGTACCGGCTCGCCGACAAGCTCGGCGCTGCCGTCGGCGCGTCACGCGCGGCAGTCGACGCGGGTTACGTTCCGAACGATATGCAGGTCGGCCAGACAGGCAAGATCATCGCTCCGGAGCTTTATATTGCCGTGGGTATCTCCGGCGCCATTCAGCACCTGACCGGCATCAAGGACGCCGGCACGATCGTGGCCATCAACAAGGACGCCGACGCGCCGATCTTCGAGGTAGCCGACATCGGCCTGGTCGGCAATCTGTTCGACATCGTGCCGGAGCTCGAGAAACTGATCGGGGATCGTGTGTAGGGCCGGCTTCAGCCGGCCGGACATCTGTGTTGCGATGGCGGATTGACACCCGCCCTGCAGGACGAGCGTGTGCAGGGCCGGCTTCAACCGGCCGGACACCTGCGTTGCGATGACGGCTTCAAACCCGCCCTGCAGGACGGTCGGCGGAGTCAGAAATCGTCGTCGACGATGGTGACTGTGGCTGTTGTGGCATCACCGAGCTCGGCGCCGCCGGAGGGATTGGTCAGCGTTACGTAGAAGGTTTCGTCTTCCTCGACCAGCGCATCGGAGACGATCGGCACATAGAGCTGGCGCGACGTCTCGCCCTCGGCAAACGTCAATATGCTCACATCGAAGCGGCCGTAGTCGCGATCGCCCTCGGCCGTGCCGTCTTCGGTCGCAAATGCCACAGCGATTTCGCCCGTCGAGCCACCTTCCCGCAGCACCTCGATGATGGCCACGCTGCCGCTTTCGCTGATCGAATGATCGCGGCGCGCGAAGCCGACGCTGCCGGGACCGGGCGCGACCGCGGGCGCCGGTTCCACCGGGGCTTCATCAGTCGCCGGTTCTGCATCGCTCCCGATTGGCGGCGTTTCAGTCGCGGGTTCGGCAGCGCTCTCCGGCACCGGCTCATCGACGGGCTGTTCGGTCAGAACAGCCTGTGGATCGGTCGAAACGTCGCCGGGTGGTTGCTCCGCAACCGGAGATGGCGCGGCCCCCGATGGTCCCGTCTCCGGACGCGCGGGCGACGCGTCGCTCGTCGAGGTGGACGGGAGCCTTGTGTCATCGAGCGGCGGCGTCACCGCCTCGGAATCTGCCGGTTGAGCTTCCTGATCGGTCGTGACAATGGTCGGATCCGGGACCGGATCCATCGTCTCCAGTTCCGGCTCGCCGGCGCTGCCCGTTTCGTCAGTCGCAACGACGCCCTGGCCGGTATCCGCCGGCGGCGCAGCGATCTCTCCCGGCGGTGTGTCGCGTTCAGGCGAGAACCACTGCAGGAACGCGTCCGCAAAATAGGCGATCGCCGCGACCAGCACGGCGAGGGCCACCAGGCCGAGACTCTTGCGGCGGCGGGGCCGGGATCTGGGCGCTCGTTTCACCAGGCCCGCGTACGCGATCTCCGTCTCGGGCTTGACCGCCGCGCCGCCCTGAATTTCGAACAGGAACTGCCCCGCGCTCGGCGTGCGCTCTGCGCGCGTAAACCGCAGACCCCTCTCCAAAGCCTTCCATTGCGCGCGCTTGAGTCCCTTGATGCGCGACGGCTTCATTTTCTGCTGTCGGGCGCGCACTGCGGACTGGCGGTTGAACGGATGGCGCCCGGCCAGCAGCTCGTAGGAGACGCACGCGAGCCCGTAGATATCGTCGCGTGGATCCGGCTCGCCCTCCTGGAGCATTTCGCAGCTTGCGTAGGCCGGCGTCATGGCGTTCAGCGGCCCTGAATCGAAGGTATACAGCGCCTCGTCGGGCGCCGCGCGCGCGATGCCGAAATCGAGGATTTTGATCCTGCCATCGTGCGTGAGGACGACGTTGCCGGGCTTGAAATCGTAGTGAATGATGTTCTGCTCGTGCGCGTAGGCGAGCCCGCGCGCCATACCCGCGATAATGGCCATGGCCTGTTCCCTCGGCAGGCGCGTGCGCGTGCGGTTCATGAGCCGCGCGAGAGACTCGCCCTCCAGCAGCTCCATGGTCATGAACACGGCATCGCCGTCGCGATCGAAATCGAACACGTTAACGATGTTCGGGTGCGACAGCCGTTGCGCCTTGAGCGCTTCCTGCTGCAGCGAGCTCAGCGAATCCGGGCGCTGGCGGAACTCATGACGCAGGATCTTGAGCGCGACATACGGATTGCCGTCGTGCGCTTCCTGCTTGCGGCGATCGAGGGCCCGATAGACGATGCCCATGCCCCCCGCACCGATGCGCGACTGCAGCACGAAACGGTTGCGCAGCACGTGCCCGGGTTCAAACGGCTTCGGGGCCGGGGCCGCAGCGGCAGGCGCGCTTTTTACGGCCGGTGGCGCATGTTCCTTGCGCTTATCGCGTCGTTCGATCGGCAGTGTGCGATCGGCGGCAACTTCCGCACCGGCAGCTCCGATGCTGTGATCGCTGGCAAACATGGCTTCGCTGCGACCGATCGGCAAAGTGCGGTCGCCGCCGACATCGGTGCGTTCGGTCCGACCGGTGGGCGCAAGTTCGGCGGATGGTCGCCGGTCGGGCGGTGCAAGCTTTTCTTTGGCTGCAAGCACCTCGGTCCGGCTGGATTCCTCCGCCACGGTTTTTTCAACGTCGTCCTTGAGCGCTGTATAGGGGCGGGGCGGCAGCGTACCCTGCTGGTAAAGATCCTCGATGAGCTCGAGCGTCAGAGGCGCGCAGGAAAGATCCCCATACAACGCATCTTCCAGCTCCTGGCGCAGCGCCGCGAAGTCGAGTTGATTTCGCAAGTACGCGCGCAGCGCTGCTTCGAAACCCGCGATCTGCTCGTGCGCAGTGTCCGGGCCGACGCGACTCTTACCGCGACCGCCTGGCTGCTCGGCGCTGCTCATCGTCGCTCGCGGCAATAGAGTTTAGGTGAGATAAAATCCATAACTACCGGAATTATATGCTTTAAAATACCTGTATGGCGAGCTGCGGCGCCAGAAACAATCCGTTCGTAAAATCGTCGACGATCATAGCAGTAATTGCCGATTCGCAGCACGCGCGGCCTCATCGGTTGCCGTCGTTGATTCCGCTGTGAAAAGTGGCTACTGAACGCGCCGCCTCGCGAGTGCTTTGAAACCGCGCGACGTGATACAGCGCATCGCCCTCGTGCGACAGAGGCAGATTGTTGCATCCGATCACTATGCCGGCGAACGGCGCTGCGATCGGAATATCGCTCACGCCGAAAGGATCGCTGACGATACCCAGTATTTGTTTTTTCTTGACATGCGCGCCGAGCACAGTGACCGTGCGAACGATGCCGCTCGCCGGCGCGCGAATCCATGAGCTGGAACGCGCAATCACGGTTGTCACCGGCGATCGAGGCTGCCTGCCCCGCGGCAGCATGCCGAGCTCGCGCATCACACGCAGAATCCCCCGCAATCCGGCGCGGATGGAGACCTCGTCGAAACGCAACGCCTCGCCGGCTTCATAAAGCAGCATCGGGATGCCGTTTTCGGCAGTGAACTCGCGCAGCGAGCCGTCGCGCACGGTGGCGTTAAGGAGCACGGGCACGCCGAAGGCTTCGGCCAGACGCCGGGTGCGGGGCTCGTCGAGATCAGCCCGAATCTGCGGCAGATTCGCCCGGTGCACGGCGCCTGTGTGCAGATCGATGCCGCAGTCCGCCTTTGCGACAATCTCGGCCGCGAACAGATTGGCCAGCCGCGCCGTCACCGAGCCGCGCTCGCTGCCCGGAAATGCCCGATTGAGGTCGCGCCGATCGGGCAGATAGCGCGTGAGGTTGAGAAAGCCGAATACATTGACGATAGGCACCGTGATCAGCGTGCCGCGCAACGAGCGCAAGGCGCGCAGCTTCAGCAACCGCCGAATGATCTCCACCCCGTTGATCTCGTCGCCTGGACTGCAGCGCTCACGAACAGGGTCGGCCCTGCATGTCGCCCGTTGACCACGTGCACGGGCATAGTGAGCGATGTGTGCGTATAGAGATCGGCGACCGGGATCTCGATTGTCGCCCGTTCGCCGGCCGCGATTGCAGCGCCGCCGATGCGCACGGCGTCGGTGTCCGGCGCGGGCGGTTTCCTGATCACGGGCCCTGCGAGGATCCGGGGCTGCGCCGGCCCAGCAAATAGGACCGGGTCGGATCGACTTGCAACCGGCGGCGCATGGCCGTTCGGCCGAGCAACATGCGAAAACGCATGCTGTCCCGCGCCGTCAACGTGATCTCGACCGGCCAGCTCATGGTGCCGAGCGTCACCGGCGTGACGATCACGATGCGTTCTTCCGTATGGCCGCCCGAATCGGTGACCGGTCGCCTGTCGGCGATATCCGCAGTGCAGTAACGCACCGGCCGGTCGCGGTACTGGCGAGGATGCAGGCCGAAGCGCACGCGCAAGCTGCCGTTCTCCTCGTATGTTTCGATTTCGAATGTGTGCAGCGCTGAAGTGCGCGCACCGGTATCAACCTTGGCCTTGATGCGCTCGATGCCGAGCAGCGGCAGGCCGACCCACTCGCGCCAGCCCACTGTCTGCAATGGGGCGGGGTCCGGCTGTATGGCATCGGCTGTCACGAGCCGATGTTACAGGGATTTCAGGCGTTGTATTCGTCCAGCAGTCCGAGCAGATCCTCGGCATGTTCTTCTTCGACAGCAAGGACTTCTTCCATCATGCGTCGCGTAGTGGGATCGCGGGTGCCGAGCCAGGCGATGATCTCGCGATAGCTGTCGATGGCGATGCGTTCAGCAACGAGATCTTCCTTGATCATGTCGATCAGCGAGTCACCTTCCACGTACTCTGCATGGCTGCGCGTGGCGAGGCCCTCCGGCGAGAAATCGGGTTCACCGCCGAGCTGCACGATACGCGCGGCGATCTGGTCCGCGTGCTGTTGCTCCTGATTGGCGTGCTCGAGAAATTCGGCCGCTGCACTCTGCGCATTGCTGCCGCTCGCCATGAAGAAGTGCCGCTTGTAACGCAGGACGCAGACCAGCTCCGTCGCCAGCGCTTCATTGAGAATGTCGGTCACGACCTTCGGATCGGCGCCGTAGTTCGCCGTGACAGCCCCGCGGTCCATGTGCCTGCGCGCGCGCTCCCGCAGTGTCTTGACGTCCGTGAGGAAAGGTTGATCGGTCATTGTCTGTCCCCCGCTTGTCCGTTGGAATGAGTCTAGCAGGATGTTGAAAAAGCCATCCATGGCTTTTTCAACTCTGCGATTCGAAAAGTGTGATTTTCGGATCGCGAGCATTTTCAAGACCTTGCAGTCTTGAAAATGGCGATGCATCCCTGCATCGCATAGCGGCTGCCGAAACGGAGTTTTTCAACAGCCTGCTAGACAGGAACTCCCTGAAAGTCACCCGCACGGACGAGTGGCGACACGCTGGCGGCAACGCGCTGCGCCCTCATTCCGGCCTGCAAAGGTCGAAGGCCTCGCAGTAGCGCGCGAAGCGTTTACCGATGGATTGCGTTTCCAGGCCAAACTGCGCGAGGTCGTAATGGTGTTCGCCGTATCGGCCTTTCGGGTACTCGGCCAGAAAGCCGCGCATTGCGTTCTCGGCAACGGGCGACAGCACCATGTCGAGTTGTTCGTAGAGCCGTCGGGCGGTGGTTATCGGGTCCGCGCAGAGATCAGCGAAATGCAGATCGATCACGGCGAGCTGTGGATGAGCCTTGCGATAATCGAGCGCGCGATCCGCGCTGTGCGCCCAGTACTCGCACCACCAGGCGCCGACCTCGCACGGGTCGACGGCGTCGCTGAACGCCGAGCGCAGCACTGTGCCGTGGCTCGCAACAGA
>JACDCP010000062.1:0-2166 GCA_013817465.1 Gammaproteobacteria bacterium
ATTTTACGCACGTTGAGCGGGCAACTGCGCACCGACTGCCCCACGGCCACTGCCCCGCCGGCACCATTAACCGAATTCATTCGCCCGATGCTGAACAGATGAATCAACGCACTGTCTTCTTCGTTTCTGATCAGACGGGCGTGACCGCCGAGACGCTGGGTCACAGTCTGTTGACGCAGTTCGACGGCCAGCAATTCCGGCAGGTCACTGTGCCATTTATTTCCAACCTTGACAAGGCGCGGGAAGCGGTCCGCAAGATCAACCTGACAGCGGAAATCGAGGGCACGCGGCCGATCGTTTTCTCGACGCTGGTGCAGGATGATATACGCCGCGAAGTGCAGGAGAGCGTCGGCCTTTTCCTGGATTTCTTCGATGCGTTTCTCGCGCCGCTCGAACGCGAGCTTGCCGTCAAGTCGACGCATACGACAGGCCGCGCGCACGGCATGGCCGATCTGAAGACCTACACGCTGCGCATGGAAGCGACGAACTTCGCCCTGGCCAATGACGACGGCGCCAGCACGCGCAATTACGACAAGGCCGATGTGATCCTGCTCGGCGTCTCGCGCACCGGCAAGACGCCGACCTGTCTGTACATGGCGCTGCAGTACGGCATATTCGCGGCAAATTTTCCGCTCGCGGACGAGGAGTTCGAAACCGGCAAGCTGCCGGCGGCGCTGGAGCGATATCGCTCCAAGCTCTACGGGCTCACGATCGCGCCGGCGCGCCTCGAGCAGATACGCCGCGAGCGGCGGCCGGATGGCCGCTATGCGTCGCCGCAGCAAGTCGGCTTCGAGCTGCGCGAGTCGGTGAAGATCTTCCAGCGCTACGCCATCCCCTATGTCGATACGACGCAGTTTTCGATCGAGGAGATCGCCAGCACCATCCTCGACAAGACCGGCGTCGAGCGGCGAGTGCGACCATAATGGGACATTCCTGATTTCGCGGAAGCAAAATCAGGAATGTCCCCTATTACCACTACGCTGGGAATCATGAAGCCCGTCATTTTCCGGAATCCTGGCGATGTCGCGCGAGACCTGCGCCAAGGTCGTGAGCGGGTCCGCATTCGATTATCCCTCCAGGGACGCTCCTGATTTTGCGGACGCAAAAATCAGGAATATCCCCGGGCTTAGATCACTGCGCTCGGAGCTTTGAGGCCCGTCAGCTCCGGAATCCTGGCGATGTCACGCGAGACCTGCGCCAGGTCCGTGAGTGCGTCTACGTTCGATTGCGCATGCAGCGAAAGATCGGCTGCGTAGCGTTCGAGATACACACGGAGCGTCGCCCCTTGCGTGCCCGTGCCGGACAGGCGGTAGACGATTCGCGAATCGTTCTCGAAATACACACGCACGCCCTGGTTTTCAGAGACGCTGCCATCGACGCTGTCGATGTAGCGGAAGTTATCGGCCCGCGCCACGACGAAGTCGCCGGTGCCACGCCCGGAGAGGCATGCAAGCTGCCGGTCAAGATGCTGCATCACCGCCTCCGCGGCCCGCACATCCGGCACCGAAAAATCATGGCGGGAAAAAAAGTTGCGTCCGAACTGCGCCCAGTGCGCGCGCACCAGCGCCTCGACCGTGAGACCCGATGCGGCCTGCAGGTCCAGCCAGAACAGCACCGCCCAGAGCCCATCCTTCTCGCGCACATGGTCGGAGCTCGTGCCGAAGCTCTCTTCGCCGCACAGGCTGATGCGGCCGGCATCGAGCAGGTTGCAGAAGAAGCGCCACCCGGTCGGCGTTTCGTAGCACGGCATCCCCTGCGCCACGGCGACCCGATCGACCGCGCGGCTGGTCGGCATCGAGCGGGCCACGCCGGCGAGCCCGTTACGATAGCCGGGTACGAGCTGCGCCTGCGCCGCCAGCACAGCAAGACTGTCGCCTGGCGAAACCAGGAAGCTCCGCCCGAGAATCATATTTCGGTCGCCATCGCCATCGGAAGCCGCGCCGAAGTGCGGTCCATCGGGCATATCCATGGCGCGCACCAGCTCTGCGGCGTCAATCGGATTCGGATCCGGATGGCCGCCGCCGAAATCTTCCAGCGGCACGCCATTGACGACGGTGCCGACCGGGGCGCCCAATCTGCGCTGCAGAATTTCGATCGCGTACGGTCCGGTGACTGCGTGCATGGCATCGAATTGCATGTTGAAATCGGGAGCGCGCACAAGCCGCC
>JACDCP010000062.1:2176-12369 GCA_013817465.1 Gammaproteobacteria bacterium
GTCGAAAAGCCGTTCCATGAGAGCGGCATAGCCCGTCACCGGGTCGACGATTTCCACTTCGAACGCATCGATGCTTCTCAAACCCGGCGTGTCGATGTCGATATCGGGCAGTTCCGCCAGGCGATACAACTCAATGGAACGTGTGCGCGCGTGAATCCTGTCCGTCAGCATCTCGGACGCCTGTCCGCCGTTCGCGGTGTTGAACTTGATGCCGAAGTCGCCGTCCGGGCCGCCGGGATTGTGGCTGGCGGTGAGAATGAAGCCGCCGCTCGCGCCGCGCGAGCGGATGAGCTGCGACGCGGCAGGCGTGGAGAGCAGCCCGCCCCGGCCGATGACGATGCGGCGCACGCGGTTGCCCGCGGCGAGGCGGGCCAGGCGTTGAATCGCCTCTCGATTGTAATAACGACCGTCGCCGCCTATGACCAGTGTGGTGTTCGCCGCATCGATGCAATCGAAGATCGCCTGGATGAAATTCTCCAGGTAATGCGGCTGGCGGAAAATGCTGACGCGTTTGCGCAGGCCCGCCGTACCGGGCTTCTGATCGGCGTGAGCGCGTGTCTTGACGGGCACGATTTTCACTGTTATGCAAGGCTCCGGCCGGCGTTGCGGACGCTTCCGGACGCTATGATATAGTCCGGCCATGACGACCGCTATCATCAGCCGGGCAATGGCCGACAGCGCGATTGCGCCGCAATGTTTCGTGCGGCCGCAAAGCTTCGCCGGACTCATGACGCTGTACGAGAGCAACTTCATCAGGTTGTACACGCTGGTGCCCGATCTCGACCGCCTGACGGGCGAGGTCGTATCGATTTCGCGCAGCGACTGCGACCTTCATCTGACGATCGAGGAACGCACGCGTTATACGACGACGATCCACCTGACTTATTATTTCGCTTCCGATGCCGGTCCGCAGGCGGATCCGGATCTTCGCATTCGTGTCTATCACGACGCGCGCCTCGGGGAGGCGATGGCATGTTCACGCCGCCATCGTCACGCCGCGCTCAACCGCTTCGAGGAGCAGCAGGGCCGCGAGCTGCCGCGCCGCTGGAGCCGCAACATGCTGTTGAACAAGTGGCTCGAGTACTGCATCGATCGCGGTCACGGCTTCGCCGTGCCGGCTCACGCCCGATCACGCCGGCCAGAGGCTGTGCGTTAGTCGAGCGCTGGGCGTCGGGCGCAGACAAATGCTCCTGCACTCACGGCGAAATGAAATCAGCACGACGGCCGGCCGTTCGTCGCGCGGCTCTTGCAGGACGTTGAAAAAGCCATTCATGGCTTTTTCAACGCTGCAATCCGAAAAGTCTGATTTTCGGATCGCGAGCATTTTCAAGAATTTGCAATTCTCGAAAATGGCGATGCATCCCTGCACCGCCTGGCAGGCTAGCCGGTCATGAGCTTCGCCGACTTCCTATCGGGCGACCGGGCGCAGCGCAGCGAGCCGTCCATCGAAGAAGAAAGGCTGCTCAAGCTTTACTGGAACCGCGCCGATCTCAAGAGGGAATACTCGGACCTGCGCCGGGAACGCGATTTTCTGCTGGAAAAACTCAAGGAAAAAGACGGCGAGATCGTGCGTGCCCATGATCAGCTCGAGGCGCTCGAATCGCTGCTGACGAATCCTGCCTCGGCTCTCAATGCCGTCGTCCATTTCCAGCTCCGCGCGCTGTGGCGACGCTGCCACCAGAAGCTCGCTCAGCTCGCCATCGAGCTTCGCAACCAGCAGGAGGAACGCGAACGCCGGAGGCAGACGCGTGAGTTCAACCAGGAGAAACAGAAGCGTCTCCGGGCGCTCGATGCGCAGACGCAGGAGCGCCAGGCGAACGTCGACCTGGCCAGGAGCGACTGCGTCAATCTCGCCGAAACGCGGGCCGGCTTCAAGGCGTTCTGGCATTACTTCAAGCGCCGGAGCGTGGAACGGCGCCTGGCGGAGATGACCGGGACCTACGAGGCCGAGCGCACCGAGCTCAAGCGTTTGCGCGAGCAACGCGAGAAGGTCGAGAGCGAGCCCTGGCCCGAGTTCCCCGGTTTGGGGCTCGACAGCAAGCGCACGATCAACATCGCCGTGATTGCGCTGGCGCAAAGACTGTTCATCCATTTCGCGCTGGAGTCTCTCGCTCTCATGGCCAAGGCCGCGATGCTGAAACCGGTGCAGGCAATGGGCTATGGCTCGGTCGAGGAATGCAACCGGCTCATCGAACGAATCGGTCAGGCGCTGGCCGCGACGACCACCGACCGCGAATACGCCAGGGAGCTGAGGCAGCGAAGCGCGCACCTGATGGCGCTGGCCAAGTACCGCAAGGAAACCGATATGGTGCCGGTCGCGAGCTCGATCGGTTCCATTCGCGCAGGCTACGAAGGCGAATCGCTGGCCGGCAAACTCGATGCCGACACGCTCGAGGTCAACGTGCTCGCCGAAGATTACTGGGATGTCTACCGGGCGCTGCTCGGCTGAAAGGGGACATTCCTCATTTCGTCCCTGTCGTGCGCGGGTCCTTCAGCGGCTGGTAACGGGAGGGGGACATTCCTCGTTTCGTCCCTGTCGTGCGCGGGGCCTTCAGCGGCTGCTGCCGGGAAATGAGGAATGTCCCCCGGCTAACCATTGCCGGCGCCGTCTATCTACGCATAGATGGCGAAAAGGGGACACTCCTCATTTCCTGCCTGCCGCGTCAGCGCCGTCACGAGTCAACGATGGGAAATGAGGAATGTCCCCCGGCGATCGCGAATACTTTCCGCAGCCATTTGCCGGCGCCGTCCAGCCACGCATAGATGCTCGGCACGACGAGCAGCGACGTCAGCGTCGAGAATGCCAGCCCGCCGATGATGGCGCGCGCCATGGGGAAGTAGGGCGGCCCGTCGCCACCGATCTGCGTGTTGCCGAAGGACAGCGGCAGCAGGCCGAGAATGGTCGTGGCTACCGTCATCAGAATCGGCCGCAGCCGATCGCGACCGCCCTGCAGGATCGCCTGGTCGCGCGGCATGCCGCCCAGCCGCAGACCGTTGATGCGGTCGACGAGCACGATGCCGTTGTTCACGACCACGCCGATGAGAATCATGATGCCGATCGAGGCCATGAACGAGAAAGTCGTGCCGGTAATCCAGAACATCAGGAACACGCCGACGATCGAAAACGCGATCGAGGTGATGATGGACAGCGGAAAGAGCACGGATTCGAACAAGGCCGCCATGACGATGAAGATCAACGCGATGCCGAGCAGAATGTTGATCAGCATGACCTGTTGGGTTTCATCCGCCTCCTCGAAGCCCCGGCCGAACTTCCACGAATAGCCGGGAGGCAGGGCGAATTGTTCCATGAGCTTCTCGACCTCCGGCTGCAGCTCATCGAGCGAGGTGCCGGGCTCGAGATTGCCGCTGATCACCACCGCAGTCTGCCGGTCGACGCGCTGGATCGCGCGCGGGCCGCGCGCCATGCGAAGGTCGGCCACCGAGCCGAGCGTGATCGTGCGGCCGGTGGATAATTGCAGCGGCAGGCCGGCGAGGTCCGCAATGGTGGAACGATCGGAATCGCGGAACGCCAGCCGCACCGCGATCTCGTCCGTGGCGCCGCGAAACTCCGGGAGCATATCGCCGCGCATGGCGGTGCCGACGACCTGAGCGATGCGCATCGTGTCCAGACCTGCCGCCATGGCCTTCTCGCGGTCGACGACTACGCGCACCTCGGCTTCGCCCGCCGTCGCATCCGACCTCAGGCCATACAGGCCATCGACGGTCTCCAGCACGCGGATCAGCGATTCGCTCAAGTTCGCAAGCTGTTCTGTCGAATCGCCGGAGAGCTGCAGGCTGAAGCCCTCGCCGCCGCCTTGGCTGTCGAACTGGAAGCTCGGCTGCCCGATGATGATTTCAGGCAGGCCTTCCTCGATGCGCTCGATGATCGTGCGGGTCGGCATTTGCGCCTCGTCCTCGGGCGTCAACAATATCGTCGTCTGGGCGCTCGTCTCGTCGAAATAACTGTACACGTCCCGTATTTCCAGCTCTTCGCCGTTGGCAAAAAGAAAGGCCTCTATGCGGTCGACGGCGACGTTCTCGATCACCGACACCGGATGCGTGCCTTCGATGTGATACGGCATGTGGAGCCGCCGGGAGGACTCCTGCGGAAAGGTCTCGAACTGAATGAAACGGGGCGGAATGAGCAGACCCGCCGCCAGCACGAGCAAGATCGCCAATGCGGTCCACCAGCGGTGCTTCAGGCTCCAGGCCAGCGCCTGCACGTAACGGTCCGTCAGGCGGACCATCAACGCGCCTTTCTTCGGCGGCGGCGGCGGGCGCACGCGCGCAGCGAGCATTGGTACTAGCGTCTGGGCGATGAGCAGCGAGGCGACCATTGCAACGACGATAGTCACTGCTACGTGTGTGAGAAAAACCGTGATCTCGTTCTTGATGCCGAACATGATGGGCACGAACACGATGATCGATGTCGCCGTGCCTGCCGTCACCGCAAGGCCGACCTCGCGAACGCCGGCCAATGTCGCCTCGAAAGGCCGCCCGGGTTCGAGCTGACGGTGTCGGAAAATGCTTTCCGTGACGACCACCGCGTTGTCGACCAGCATGCCGACGGCCAGCATCAGGCCCATCATCGACAGGATGTTCAGTGTCAGGCCGAAGAAATGCATGGCGCCAAGCGTGATGAGCAGCGAGAACGGTATCGACAGCATGACGATCAGCGTGGTCGCCGCCTGGCGCAGGAACAGGTAGAGCACGAAGATGGCGAACACGCCGCCGATAAGCCCGGCATGGAGCAAGTCGCCGAGCGATTTGCGCACGCCGTCGGCATGATTGTCGAGATCGATGATGCTGATGCCGCGCATTTGCGGCAGTCGGCTGATCTCCGCGACTTCCGCCTGGACGCGATCGGAGACCTCGACCATGTTGGCGCCGGTAGTCTTGTAGACGTTCAGGCCGATGGCATATTTGCCGTTGAGATGGCGCCCGTAGTTGCGCTCCGGGCTGCGCAGCTCGACTGTCGCGATGTCGCTGAGGCGCACGTCGCCGCGGTCGACGATGATGTTCTCGATTTCAGCGAGTGATTTGAGCTCCCCCGTAGGCCGCACGCTGAAGCGCTCGCCGCCGGCCGTGATTTGCCCGGCGCTCACGGCAAAGTTGCTGCGCGCGAGCAGCTCGCGCAGGACGTTCATGTCAATGCGATGAGCCGTGGCACGATCGGCGTCGACGAGGATGCGGATCTCGGGCGGATCGACGCCTTCGAGCTCGACGCGGGACACGCCCTCGACGCGCTCGATGCGTCTTTTGAGGTGGCGTTCCAGCATGGCGTAGGCCATCGACAGGTCCCGATCGCCGGAAATGCGCAACACGAGGATTGGCTGGTCGGAGAAAGAACCCGTGAAGACCTGAATGCGTTCGACGTCGTCGGGGAGCTGATCGTGGATGGCATCCACTTTGGCGCGCGCATCGATGCCGGCCGCGGAGATGTTCTGGCCCCAGTTGAATTCCAGGCCGATCTGGGCCTGGCTCTCGGTGGTCGTGGATTCCATGCGCTCGACGCCACTCAGCGTGGCCAGCGATTCCTCGACCGGGCGCGTGATCAAACGCTCGATCTCCTCGGGAGTAGAGCCCTGATACGGGACTTGCACGAAGATGCCCGGAAATACGAGGTCCGGGAATTTCTCCAGCGGCAGCAGGCGCGTGGCAATGGTGCCGATCAACGCGAGGGCCACGAACACCATGGCCGTGGTGACAGGACGCCGTATTGCGATCTCTGTATGCTTCATGCGGACCCCAGTGCGCCGCTCTCTTCCGCCCCTTCACCGGAGGGGAGGGACGTCAGCCGCTTGCGGTCGAGCAGCGAGTAGACGACCGGCACGACGAACAGCGTGAGCAGTGTCGAAGTGACCAGTCCGCCGATCACCGTGATCGCCATCGGCGCGCGCACTTCCGCGCCGTCGCCGAAGCCGATGGCCATCGGCAGCAGGCCGAGAACGGTTGTCAACGTGGTCATGAGGATCGGCCGCAGCCGCGCGATGCCCGCTTCGATGAGCGCCGCGGTCTTCTCGACGCCCTGCGCGCGGCGCTGATTGACGAGATCGATGAGTACGATGGCGTTGTTCACGACGATGCCCGCCAGCATGATGATGCCGATGAACGCTACGACGTTCAGCGTCGTGCCGGTGACATACAAAGCCAGCACCGCGCCGACCAGGGCGAGCGGAATGGTGAACATGATCACGAACGGGTGGATGAGCGACTCGAACTGCGAGGCCATGACGAGATAGACGAGAAATATCGCCATGGCGAGCGTGAACTGCATGGACGCCATGGACTGCTGCATTTCCTCGTTCTGCCCCGACACCGTTGCAGTGATGCCGAAGGGCATCGGCGTGCGATCGATTATGCGTTCGGCTTCGACGACCGCCGCGCCGAGATCGCCGAAGCCGAGGTTTGCACTGACCAGCGCGGTGCGTTCCTGGTCGATGCGGCGGATTTCCGCCGGCCCCAACGCGACGCGGATGTCCGCCACCGCTTCGAGCGGAACCGGCCGGGCGCTGGCAGGGTTGACGATCAGCCGGCGGATTTCCTCGATGCTGGCGTCACGTGCGTCCACGCTGCGCACCAGCACGTCGACCTTCTTGTCACGCCAGCTATATCGGGTGGCCACGTCGCCGCGCACATTGCTCACGACCCGATCCGCGATGTCGCGGACGGCAACGCCGAGCCGCGCGGCACGATCGTGGTCGAAAACGATCTGTATTTCCGGATTGCCCGACTCGATAGTCGTTTCGACGTCCGTGAACCGGTCCGAGGCCTCGAGAGCGGCGACCAGCCGGGCGCTGGTCGAGCGCAGGCCTTCGAGATCGTAACCGCTGATTTCGATGGCGAGCGGCGTGGAGAAGCTGAACAGGGCAGGGCGTTTGAACTCGAACTGCACGCCCGGCAGCTTACGCAGGTCTTCCCGCATGGCCTCCATGGCGCGTTCCTCGGTTGCCCGGTCGGCGCCTTCCGCGAGCCGGATGCTCAAGTTGCCGTAGTTGTCGCCCGAATCGACCGGATTGGCGTCGAGCCGGTTGCCGGTGCCGGTGACCGAGTAGACGAGCGTGGCGTCAGGGAGCGCTGCAGCCGACCTTTGGGCGGCCTGCACGGCCTCGTCGGATTGCTCGAGCGGCGTGCCGGGCGGCATGCGCAAGTCCAGGTTGAACTCGCCCTGCGAGAGCTGCGGGATGAGCTCGGTGCCGAGACGCGGCACCAGGCTCATTGCGCCGGCGAAGATCAAAGCGGCGCCTGCCACGACCAGCAGCCGATGGCGCAGTGATGCAGCGAGCATGCGTGGATAGACGCGCGCCAGTGCGCCGTTCGAGCCCTGGAACAGCCGCACGAACGGCCAGAACAGCCAGCTCGACATCCTGCCGAAAAACGCAATCAGTCGACGGAACAGGCCCAGCGTGGCGCCGGCGCCCCGCGTGAAGCGTTCGGGCGGCCGCTCGTCCACTGCATCGGTGAAACGGTGGCCGGCGCCGAGCGCGGCCAGCATGGGGACCAGCGTCAACGCCACGATCAGCGACAGCACGAGCGCAAACGTGACGGTCAGGGCCTGGTCGCGGAACAACTGGCCGGCGATTCCGCTGACGAACACCATCGGGAAGAACACTGCCACCGTCGTCAGCGTGGACGCCGTCACCGCCATCGCGACTTCGCCCGTGCCCTGCACGGCGGCTGCGCGCGGGGCGAGGCCGCCTTCCTTCTTGCGCACGATGTTTTCCAGCACGACGATCGAGTTGTCGACGAGCATGCCGATGGCGAGCGCAATGCCGCCGAGCGACATGATGTTCAACGAAAGGTCGGCTGCATACATGGCGACGAACGTGCCGACAACCGAGATCGGGATGGCGAGGCCGATGATCAGCGTGGCGCGCAGATCGCGCAGAAAAAAGTAGAGCACGAGGATGGCGAGCAGGCCGCCGAGAAGGGCGGCAGACTTGACCTCGTCGATCGCCGAGGAGATGAAGCGCGACTGGTCATAGATCGTCGTCAGCTCGAAGCCGTCCGGCAGTGACTCGCGAATCCCGGCGAGATGATCCTCGAGCTGCGCGGCGATCAGCACCGTATTGCCGTCGCCTTCCTTGTAGACGGCCAGTTCGACCGATTCGCGCCCGTCGACACGCGTGATCGCTTCGCGCTCCTTGTAGCTGCGATGCACGGTCGCTATGTCCCGCAGATAAACCGGCCGGCCGCCCGGCATGGCGACGATCGCTGCTGCGATTTCGTCGACATTGCGAAATTCATTGATGGTGCGCACGAGAAAACGCTGCGAGCCCTGCTCGAGCCGGCCGCCGGAAAGGTTGACGTTCTCCGCGCGCAGGCGCCCGGCGACGCCGGCGATCGACAGGTTGAGCTGCGCAAGCTTCTGCTGGTCGACGCGAACCTGTATCTCGTCCTCGAGGCCGCCGCTGATCTTGACCGCCGCTGTGCCCTCCACCGACTCGAGCTGGATCTTGATCTGGTCCTCGCCGAAGCGGCGCAGCGCTTTCAGGCGATCGGCCTCAGCGGAGGACGCGACACAGGAGGGTGTCGCCGTCGCTGCGGGCTGCAAGCTCGTGGAAACGCTCGCGGTCCGAAAATCGCAATTTTCGGATCGCAGCCCCGGAAGAGCCGTGGATGACTCTGCCGGCGAATGATTATCCAGCAGCGCGAGCCGCATTATCCGCTCGCCGGACGGGTCGAAACGCAGCAGCAACGGGCGGCCGGCTTCGAGGGGCAGCTCGAGAAGGTCGAGCTTCTCGCGCACATCGACGCCGGCGAAATCCATGTCGGTGCCCCAGAGGAATTCGATGATGACGTCGGACTGTCCGGAGCGCGACACCGAGCGCACCTGGCGCACGTTTTTGATGACGCCCATCGCTTCTTCGATGGGCTTGCTGAGCAGGTTCTCGACCTCGAGGGGCGCGGCGCCGGTCAGCTCGGTGCGGATCGTCAGCGTGGGGTAGGAGAGGTCCGGAAGCAGGTTGACCTTGAGCCGTGACAGCGACACGAAGCCGAACAGCGCGATCGCCAGCGTGAACATCAGGATGGTGACGCGCCGCTGGACCGCGATTTCAACGAGCCGCATGTTTATCCCCCGACGTGTAGCGTGACGACGCGGCGCCCGTCAACGGGCGCCGTCGGAGTTCGCGTGCATGCCGCCAGGGCCGGGCTCGTTCACCACATCGACACGAGTGCCGTCGCGCAAACCGTTCTGCCCGATGACCACGACCTGATCGCCGTCGCGGAGGCCGTTCAGGATCTCTATGCTGCCCGCGTCGACGAAGCCGGTGCGCACCTCCCTGCGATGCGCAACGCTGTCCTCGATGACGAACACCGCCGCGGAAGTGTCATCGTCCACGAGCGCCACGCGAGGGATCAGCAGCGCGTCGGCATGCGTGTCGTACACGATGCTGACGCGGCTGAACATGCCTGGCTTGAGCTGCCGATCGGGGTCTTCGACCTCGATCGTGACCTTGAACGTTCCGGTGGCCGGGTCGACGGCCGGCGCGATGCGATCGATGTGCGCGGCAAACCGGCCTCCGGCCAGGGCATCGACGTCGAGCGTGGCCGGGTGCCCGGGCTCGAGCAATCGATACTCCCGCTCCGGCACGTACAGATGGGCGAGCAGCGGGTCGAGATCGGCGATGTGGAAAGTGGGCTGATTGACCGCCAGCGTGTTGCCGAGCTTGATGAAGCGATGCGTCACGATGCCCGCTATGGGCGCGCGGATGTTCGTATAGGCCAGCTCAAGCGCGGCGAGATCCTGGGCCGCCTGCAACGCATCCAACTCGTATTTGAGGTTCTCGAACGCGCCGGCGCTGACGATGCCCTGCTCGTGCAGCTCCACGTTGCGTTCATATTCCTGTGCGAGCCGGCGGACCTCGGCCTCTGATCGCGCAAGCTCCAGCCGGAGACGCTCGCCATCGAGCACCGCGAGTACCTGACCGGCTTCGACGCGGTCGCCTTCCTCCACACGCAGCTCGATCACTTCGCCGCCGACCTTGGTAAGCACGTCGGCTTCGCTCTCCGCCTCGAGCGCGGCCGTACCGGAGTAGACCGCGGCGATCTCACCCAGGGTGGTGGTAACGGTCTCTACAGGTATCGGCGGTGCGTCACCCGCGGCAGCGTCCTCGCCGTCCTGACCGCAGGCGCCGAGGCTGAGGGCGAGCACGATGGCCAGACCCAGAGGAATCGGAACAGGTCGTGAG
>JACDCP010000063.1 GCA_013817465.1 Gammaproteobacteria bacterium
GTGCAGCTCGTGGCCAATATTCCAGGCAAGACCAGCATCTCGGCCTTGCGCGAAGAATTCATGGACTTCTGCGATCAGCTCAACCTCGATGCCATCCTCGAGCCCGTCAAGGCTTGAGGCCCTCTGAGATGAACAACGGCAGGCCGGGCGGGCGGCGCAGCTTCGTGCTCGACACCAATGTGCTGATGCATGATCCGACCGCTGTGTTTCGCTTCGACGAACACGACGTGCACATTCCCATGGTGGTGCTCGAAGAGCTGGACGCAGGCAAGAAAGGCGTGTCCGAAGCGGCGCGCAACTGTCGCCAGGTCAGCCGTTTGCTCGACGAGCTCATGCAGGATGCGAGCAAGCCGGAGATCGATCGCGGACTGGCACTGCCCTGCGCCAAGAACGACGAGGACCAGCCCGTGGGCGGCCGGCTCTTTTTCGAAACCCGGCCCGCCGAGCCTTCACTGCCGGCGGTGCTGCCCGGCAACGGTGCGGACAACTCGATCCTGAGCAGCACGCTGGCCTTGCAGGCCCGTTTTCCGGACGTGCCGGTCACGCTGGTCTCCAAGGACATCAACCTGCGCATCAAGGCCGCGATCCTCGGCGTGCATGCGGAAGACTATTTCAGCGACAAGACGCTCGACGATATCGATGTGCTGTTCACCGGCGTCGAGGTGCTGGCCGAGGATTTCTGGGAGCGGCACGGCGACGACATCGAGTCCTGGCAGGAGAACGGTCGCACGTTTTATCGCCTGCGCGGCCCGAGCGTGAACGGCTGGCATCCCAACCAGTTCGTCTATCGCGCCGACGGCACGCCCTTCGAGGCGGTCGTGCGCCATGTCGAGAACGACATGGCCGTGCTCGAGCTGGCACGCGATTTCCGCAGCGAGCGCAATGCCGTCTGGGGTATCTCCGCGCGCAATCGCGAGCAGAGCTTTGCGCTCAACCTGCTGCTCGATCCGGAAACCGATTTCGTCACCGTGCTGGGCGCGGCCGGCACCGGCAAGACGCTGCTCACGCTTGCTGCCGGCCTTGCCCAGACCCTGGACTCGAACCGGTTCCGGGAGATCATCATGACGCGCGTGACCGTGCCGCTCGGTGAGGACATCGGCTTCCTGCCCGGCACCGAGGAAGAGAAGATGGAGCCCTGGATGGGCGCGCTCATGGACAATCTCGAAGTGCTCACGCACAACGAGGAAGGCGGCGACTGGGGACGCGCCGCGACGCAGGATCTGTTGCGCAACCGCATCAAGATCCGCTCCCTGAATTTCATGCGCGGGCGCACATTCCTGAACCGCTTCCTGATCATCGACGAAGCGCAGAATCTGACACCCAAGCAGATGAAGGCGCTCATCACGCGGGCCGGCCCCGGCACCAAGCTGGTCTGTCTCGGCAACATCGCGCAGATCGACACACCTTACCTGACCGAAGCGACCTCCGGCCTCACCTACGTTGTCGATCGCTTCAAGCCATGGACGCATTCCGGGCATGTGACGCTGCTGCGCGGCGAACGCTCGCGGCTCGCCGATCACGCTTCCGATATTCTTTAGCGTCTGCTGACCCGGCAATCATGGCTGACGGTCCAAATGTGGATTGCCTGATTGTCGGCGGTGGCCCCGCCGGACTGACCACCGCCATCTATCTGGAGCGCTATCGCCGCCGCATCCTGCTGGCGGACGGCGGCCAGAGTCGCGCCGAGCTGATCCCGCTCACCCACAACTATCCCGGTTTCCCCGAAGGCATCTCCGGAACGAAGCTGCTGTCATTGCTGCGCGAGCAGGCGAGGCGTTATGGCACCGGCATCCGGCATTGCACGGTGGACACGCTGTTGCGGCACGGAGACGGTTTCGTCGCCACTATCGGAGATGACCGTGTCGTAGCGGAAACGATCGTCCTTGCGACCGGCGTCATCGACAAATGCCCCGACATGCCGGGGCTGCGCGAGGCGACGCTCAGCGGCTGCGTGCGCTGGTGCCCAATCTGCGACGGCTATGAGGTCACCGACCTGGACGTCGCCGTTCTCGCCCCCGCCAGTGAGGCCCTCGCGCACGCCCTGTTCCTTCGCACTTACACGCGCAGGCTTACGCTCTTCGCCCAGCCGGACGGCGGCGAGTTGGGTGCCGCGGAGCGACTTGCGATGGAGCAGGCGGACATTCAGCTCGTCACGGAACCGATAGCGCAAATTCTGATGACCGACACGCGCCGCGTCACAGTGCGGCTGGCCAGCGACCGGGAGCTTGTCTTCGACACGCTGTACCCGCTGTTGGGCTGTGCCGGAAGGACCGGGTTGGCCACGCATCTCGGCGCCCACCGCGACAGCGACGGCATGCTGCTGGTGAACGCCGATCAATGCACGTCCGTTCCCGGACTGTATGCGGTCGGCGATGTGGTCAATGCGCTCAACCAGATGAGCCTCGCAGCAGCCCATGCGGCAACCGCCGCAACGGCGATTCACAATGCCCTGCACGATAACTATCGCTAAGCTCTTTCGGCAACCTGCTAAAATCCGAAACGAACCGGCGGGCTTCAGGTCCTATGGGGATGCGGATCACCGATTGCAGAGGTTGGCTTTTTGAAATTTCTCGTTCCTTTTCTGATTGGCTGCCTGCTGTCCTGTCCCGTGGGCGCAGCGGTGCCGAGCCAGGACGATCTGCCCGATATCGGCAGCCCGTCGAGCGCTGCGCTGTCGCGTGACCACGAGGAGCAGATCGGCCGCGAAATCATGCGCATGCTGCGCGACGCCGGTCAGATCCTCGACGACCCGGAGATCACCGAATACGTGCAGACCGTGGGCGACCGGCTGGTGGGACAGTCGCAGGAAACGGACTACGAGTTCCGGTTCTTCGTCGTCGACGATCCGCACATCAACGCCTTCGCGTTGCCGGGCGGATACATCGGCGTGAATTCGGGGCTGGTTCTGGCGAGCGAGACTGAGAGCGAGCTGGCCGGCGTGATCGCGCACGAGATCGCGCATGTCACCCAGAAGCACATCGCGCGGCGGGTCGAAGCCGGCAGCCGGGCGGGGCTCGTCTCGACGGCCGCCCTGCTCGCGGCAATCCTCGTCGGCGCCGCCACCGGCGCGAGTCCCGATGCGCTGCAGGGCGCCATCGCCATCACGCAGGGCACAGCGCTGCAACAGCAGATCAATTTCACGCGCAGCAACGAGTCCGAAGCGGACCGCGTCGGCATCGGCATTCTTGCCTCGGCCGGCTTCGATCCCCACGGCATGCCGGCTTTCTTCGAGACCATGTCGCGACGCCAGGGATTGGCGATGAGCGGCATTCCCGAATTCATCCTCACGCACCCGGCGCCGCCGGATCGTATCGCCGAGTCTCGTGCGCGCGCCGCGAAGTATCCGGATGTGGAGCCGGAGGATAGTCCCGAATACGAGCTGACTCGCGCGCGTATCCGCGTGTTGAGCGCGAAAAATTCGAGCGGCGCGCTGCAGGAAATTCGCAGCCTGCAGAAGAGCGAGGATACCGGCTGGTCACCGGACGCCCTGAGCTACGGCGAGGCGATCGCCCTGATGCGGGCCGGCCGCCCCGACGAGGCCGTCAGCCTCCTGGCCGGGTTGCGCGACCGCAACCAGAACGTCATCGCTTATCACAGCGCGCTCGGCCAGGCGCAGATCCAGTCGAATCAGCCCCGCGAGGCGATGGATACCTTCCGCAACGCCATCGCGCTTTTCCCGCGCAACGTGCCGCTGACCATCCGCTACAGCCAGGCACTGATGCGCTTCGGCGAGCCGCAATATGCGCACGAGCTGCTGCTCGACCTGCTGAATAACGTACCGCCGACGCCCGACCAGGCTCACCTCATTGCGCTCGCCGCGAGTGCGGCCGGCGATACGGCCGACGCCTATTACTACATGTCGGAATATCATGTCCTGAACGGGAATCTGCCGCTGGCCGCCGATCAGCTTCGGCTGGCCCTCGCGGTACCGGATCTCGACGAGGTGCAGCGCTCGCGCTTCCAGGCTCGCCTCGACCTCATCCGGGAAAATCTGCCGGAGAGACGCCGGCGCTCCGTGTTCGATGACCCGGAACCGGATACAACCGACGTAGGGCCGGTTTCAACCGGCGCATCCCTGGCACCGCCTGCGCGGGGGGCCGCATGAGCTCGGCCCTGCGCTCAACATTGGTCTTGCTGACGGCGGCTGCGCTCGCGGCCTGCGCATCCGCCTCGGCTCAGGACGGCGGGGCGCCGACTACAGGGGAAGAGCCCGGCGAGGCCGGCGATCCTTTCGAGACGATCAACCGCGCGACCTATCGGTTCAACGACGTCGCCGACACTTATGTGCTGCGGCCCGTTGCGAAAACCTACCAGAAGATCACGCCGCGGCCGGTGCGCAAGGGTGTGACCAATTTTTTTGCCAATCTGCTGACGCCGGTCGACATTGTCAACAATCTGCTGCAGGCCAAGTTCGTGCCGGCGCTTTCGGACACCGGGCGGCTGCTCATGAATACGACGCTCGGCCTCGGCGGCATCCTCGATCCGGCGACCGATGCGGGGCTCGCCGTGCACGATGAGGACCTCGGTCAGACGCTGGCTGTATGGGGCGTGCCCGCGGGGCCTTACGTCGTGCTGCCGTTCCTGGGTCCGAGCACGGTGCGGGACGGGCTTGCGCTCTATCCGGATGCGCAACTCATGCCGCTCGTGCAGTACCACGATTCGAACGTGACCGGCAAGCTGCAGATCCTGTACGGCATCAATACGCGTGAACGGCTGCTGAGCACAGACCGAGCGGTTGCAAACGCATTCGACTCGTATGTTTTCGTGCGCGAAGCGTACCTGCAGAACCGGCAGTACAAAATCCACGACGGCAATCCGCCGCTCGACGATGTGTACGGTGACTACGACGTCTACGACTACGAGGAAGAACCCGGCGAAGAATGAACTGCAGGGCCGATTATAACCGGCGACCGGCGCGGGTGGCCGAATGAATTCGGCCCTGCATTGGATCGGCCCGGCTAGCCCTCTTCCTGTTCCCTTGTCTCGATCGGGCCGGTCCAGCGCTCGCCGACCCTCAGCAGATCCTCGACCTCACTGATCTCCGCAATGGCGCGCATTGGCCCGGGGATGTCGGTGTAGCGGATTTCACGCACATAGTGCTTTGCCCAGTTGATCCACTCGAGCAGCAGGGCGAGCCCCGCGCTGTCGCTCTCCGTCACGCCGGAAAGGTCGATCTCGATGCGCGCGTGATCCTCGAACAGGTCCTTGCTCGTCTCGAGCGCGCCGGTCACCGTTTCGAAGGTCAGCGCGCCGCGTATCGCGAACTTGTCGTCGCCCAGCGATTTCAATTCGAATTCCGGCATCAGAAAGCGCCCGCGGTCAGGATGCGGAGTCGGCCGCTTCCTCCGTAGCCGCTTCTATAACCCTGGGATCTTTCTCCAGCTTCTCGATAACCTCATCGAGGCCTTCCTGCTGAATCTCCGCGCCGAGTTGCTTGCGATAGTTGAGGACGTAGGAGATGCCCTCGATGTACACGTCGAATACTTTCCACTGACCGTCGGCTTCGTGCATGACGTAATTCACCGGCGCTTTCGTGCCGTCATCCAGCCTGATCTCGGTCTGCACTGTGACGCGGTCGCCATCCGGCTTGCCGCGCATGGGCAGCACCTTCATGGAATCGGCCGTAAACTCGAGCAGCCCGTCCGCATAAGTGCGAATCAGGGATTCGTACATGGCGTCCTGAAACCGCTCGCGCTGTTCCTCGGAAGCTTGGCGCCAGCTCCGCGCCAGGATCAGCCGGGACGCGTATTCGGTGTCGAAATGCGGCAGCAGGATTTCTTCCACGATCTCGTAGAGTTCCTGCGGATTGTCGCGCAGCTCGTCCCGGCGGCCCTCCATGGCATCCAGCACCCGATTGGCGGCGCTCTCGATGACCTGCTGCGGCTCGTTCCCGGCGGCGACTGCGGCCCCGGCCGGAAGCAGGACCAGCATCAGCATGCCTGCAAATAAGTGTCGTAATTCCATCACTTTGGTTCCTCCGATCCCTGTGGTTCCTGCGCTTCCCGTGATTCCTGCATCTCATCGGGTTCCTGCAACTCCTCCGGTTCCCGCGATGCATTCGATTCGCGTGGCTCTTCGGACTCATCCGAGTCGTCCGATCCCTGCGAGCCCTGGCTGAACAGATACTTGCTGATGAGATTCTCCAGCACGACAGCCGATTGCGTGAGCTGAATCTCGTCCCCATTCTCCAGATAGCGGTCCGAACCGCCCGGCACCAGGCCTATGTACTGCCCGCCGAGCAGGCCGGCCGTCAGGATGCTCGCGTCCGAGTCCTCGGGAATCTGGTTGTATTTCGAGTTGATGTTCATGGTGACCATGGCGTTCAACTGTTCGGGATCGAACTCGATCTTTTCGATGCGCCCGATCGTCACGCCCGACATCGATACCGGCGAGCGCGGCTTCAGCCCGCCGACATTGTTGAAGTGGGCCGTCACCGTGTAGGCGTTCTTGCCGATGTATGCCTCGAGGTTCGTCGTCTGCGTGGACAGGAACAGAAGCGCGGCGAAGCCCAGGAAGACGAACAGCCCGGTGCCGATTTCAACCGCTCTGGTTTGTTGCATGACTGAAACCTCTAGAGACCGCTCAAAGCGTGAACGCCGTGATCATGAAGTCGAGCACGAGCACGACGATCGAGGTGATGACGACCGTGCGCGTCGTGGCGCGGCCCACGCCTTCCGCCGTCGGGATCGCATTGTAACCTTCGAAGACCGCCAGCATGCTGGCGGCGACGCCGAACACGAAGCTCTTCAGCGTGCCGTTCAGGACATCCCTGACCAGATCGACGTTCGGCTGCATCTGCGACCAGAATTCGCCCTTGTCCACGCCCATGACAATCACCGCGACGCAGTATGCGCCGAACAGGCCGACTGCCGTGAAGACCGATGCGAGCAAGGGCATCGATATGACGCCGCCGATGAAGCGCGGCACGACGATGCGCTTGATCGGGTCGACCGCCATCATTTCCATGCCCGAGAGCTGGTCGGTGGCCCGCATGAGCCCGATCTCGGATGCAAGTGCCGTGCCGGCCCGGCCGGCGAACAGCAGCGCAGTAACCACCGGGCCGAGCTCCTTGATGAGCGACAGCCCCGCAAACGTGCCGACCGCCTCCTCCGAGCCGAAGCGCGACAGCGTATCCACGCCCTGCAGCCCGAGCACCATGCCGACGAACAGCCCCGAAACCATGATGATGACCAGCGACATCGCGCCCGTCGCATAGACCTGCTGCACGATGAGTCCCGGACGAAGCAGGGCCCGCGGCGTCAGCATGAGCAGGCGCAGCAGGAAAAGCTGCGAGGCGCCGAAAGTCTGCAGAAACTCCCTGGCGGTGAACCAGGCGTCGCTCAGCAGGTCTTTCATCTGCCGGCGCGGGTGAGCAACTGCTCACTGTAGTCCGGTCCCGGGTAATGAAACGGCACCGGCCCGTCGGCCATGCCGGTCATGAACTGGCGAACGACGTCGTTGCGGTTCTGCTCGAGCTCGGTCGGCGTGCCGTAGCCTGCCACGTGACCGTCCGAGATCAGATAGCTGCGATCGGCGACGGCTGAAATCTCATCGACGTCGTGCGACACCACGATGCTCGAGATGCCGAGCGCATCGTTCATGCGCCTCACGAGGCGGACGATGACGCCCATGGAGATCGGATCGAGCCCACCGAAAGGCTCATCGTAAATGAGCATCGACGGATCCATGGCCATCGCACGTGCCAGCGCCACGCGCCGCGCCATGCCGCCGGACAGCTCGGCCGGCATGAGCGACCAGGCGCCGCGCAGGCCGACAGCGTGCAGCTTGATCAGCACGATGTGCCGGATCAGCCGCTCCGGCAGGTCGGTGTGCTCGCGCAGCGGAAAGGCGACGTTCTCGAATACGTTGAGGTCGGTGAGCAAGGCGCCGTTCTGGAACAGCATGCCCATGTCCTTGCGCAGCTCATAAAGCTGCCGGCGGGACAGCCTGCTGATGTCCTTGCCGTCCACGACTATTGTGCCGCGATCCGGCACCAGTTGACCGGTGATCAGCCTGAGCAGCGTCGTCTTGCCGGTGCCGCTCGGGCCCATGATCGCGGTGACGTCGCCGCGCCGGATGTCGATGTCGACGTCCTCGAAGATGCGCTTCGAGCCGCGTGAATACCACAGCCCGCGAATCTCGACGATGTTCTCGCTCTCCGGCGCCGCCTGGGCGTGACTCGCTTTTCGATGGAAACCGAACATAGAGGGTTTTTATCTGGGGCGCGCCTCGAGGGCGCAAGGTGTGTCGTTTCAGCCGGCGAGCTGCAGCGGCGGTCAGGCCGCAGTATCCATCTCCATGGAGCTGTCATAGCGGCCGGCGCGCGCGAGTCCGTTGAGCTTTGCGCGCTTGAAAAATGCCTGCTGACCCGCCGCGAAGTTGTTCTGCCTGCCGCGCCAGGCCTCCAGGGCCGGGGCCTGAAGCGCGCGACCGTAGGAAAAGCTCAGCTCCCAGGGATGCGGACCCAGTGCATTCATGATGCTCAGATGTTCCGTGGCCTCCTCCGCAGTCTGGCCGCCGGACAGGAAAGCGATGCCCGGCACTGCCGGCGGCACGTGCTCCGTCAGACAACGGACCGTGGCTTCCGCAACCTCGCGCGGGCTCGCGCGATCGCGGGCTTCGGCGCCGGAAATCACCATGTTCGGCTTCAGAATCATGCCCTCGTAGGCAACGCGATGCGCCTTAAGTTCGGCGAAAGTCAATTCGAGCGTGCGGGCCGTCACTTCTTCGCAGCGCCCGATGGCGTGCGGGCCATCCATGAGCACCTCGGGTTCCACGATGGGCACGATATCGGCTTCCTGACACAGGGCGGCGTAGCGCGCGAGCGCGTGGGCGTTGGCACGAAGGCAGAATTCGCTGGGTATGTCCTTGGCGTCGCCCCCGCCGATAACAATGACAGCGCGCCACTTGGCGAACTTCGCGCCGAGCTCGCGATAGGCTTTCAGGCGCTCGCGCAGCCCGTCCAGGCCCTCGGTGATCTTCTCGTTCGGGAACGCCGCCAGCGGCTTGGCGCCCGCGTCGACCTTGATGCCGGGAATCATGCCGTGATCGGCCAGGTATTTCGGAAACGGCACGCCGTCCCGCGTTTTCTGGCGGATGGTCTCGTCGTACAGAATGACGCCGCTGATGTAATCCCCGGCCCCCGGCGTCGTGAACAGCATCTCGCGATAGCCGCGCCGGATCTCCTCCGTCGATTCGGCGCCGATGGAGTCGAAACGCTTCGTGATCGTCGGCGAGCTTTCGTCCGCCGCCAGAATGCCTTTGCCGTCGGCCACCATGGCCCGGGCAACCGACTCGAGCTGCTCAAGATTCATCGGACAATTCCCCTGTTGTTCTTCAGTGTGCTGATTTCAGCCTATCTGCCAGCGCGAGTTGAGCGGCGCGCATACTATCTTTGCAGTTCTCGATGACGGTTCCAGCGCGTCCGCTCCAAGGCGAGTTGAGCGGCGCGCACACCGATCATACCGTTCCTGATCACCGTTCCAGCGCGTCCGCTACAACTAGCCATCAATTATCCGTTGTCGTCCTCGCTGCGTAAAGGAGAGCCGCGGGCCGATCGGGGGTTCACAATCGGCCTAATCAGGACTAAAATGGTCCTCATTAAACGACGAGGTGCCGTCTCATGTTGCGGCTCAGCAAACTCACCGATTATGCGACCGTGGTGCTGGCCCATATGGCCACATCCCCGGATGCGCTGCATACGGCCGCGCAGGTCGCGGCATGCACGCACCTGACACCGGCGACCGTGAGCAAGCTGCTGAAGACGCTGACCCGGGCCGGCCTCGTCAGCTCGTTCCGCGGCGCGCAGGGCGGCTATGTGCTGGCGCGCCCGCCGGCGCGCATCAGCGCGGCCGACATCATCGATGCGATGGAGGGCCCGGTGGCGATCACCGAGTGCAGCACGAGCCACAGCCTTTGCGAGCTGGAGTCGATCTGCCGCACGGGCCATGCCTGGCAGCGTATCAACCGGGCGATCCGGCGCGCGCTGGGCGAGGTCACGCTGGCCGAGTTGAGCAAGCCCTCGACCTTCCGCGCGCCGGCGTTTAATTTCGCCGCGACCATCGGCAGCAAGCTGCCGATGAAACCGACTGAGCTTTGACATGGCCACCCAACAGAAAGACGTCGAGCAACTCATCCGCGGCAAATACCGCCACGGCTTCGTCACGGATATTGATTCCGACACGCTGCCGCCGGGACTCGATGAGGACGTCATCCGCATTGTATCGGCGAAGAAAAACGAGCCGGAGTTCATGCTCGAGTGGCGGCTCAAGGCGTACCGGCACTGGCTGACCATGCAGGAGCCGGCTTGGGCGCACGTGCACCACGTTCCGATCGATTATCAGGACATCTCCTATTACTCCGCGCCGAAACGCGATCCGAACGCGCCGAAGAGCCTCGAGGAGGTCGACCCGAAGCTGCTCGAGACCTACGAGAAGCTCGGCATCCCGCTGCACGAGCGGGCCAAGCTCGCCGGTGTCGCCGTCGATGCCGTGTTCGACAGCGTGTCGGTCGCGACCACGTTCAAGGAGCGGCTCACCGAGGCCGGCGTGATCTTCCTGCCGTTCTCGCAGGCCGTGCAGCAGCATCCCGCGATTGTCGAGCAGTATCTGGGCTCCGTCGTGCCGTACACGGACAACTTCTTCGCCACGCTCAACTCGGCAGTATTCACGGACGGCTCGTTCGTCTACGTGCCGAAAGGCGTGCGCTGTCCGATGGAGCTGTCGACCTACTTCCGCATCAACGAGGCCAAGACGGGCCAGTTCGAGCGCACCTTGATCGTGGCGGACGAAGGCAGCCACGTCTCATATCTCGAAGGTTGTACAGCCCCGCAGCGAGACGAGAACCAGCTCCATGCAGCGGTCGTCGAGCTGGTCGCGCTCGAAGGCGCCGAGATCAAGTATTCGACGGTGCAGAACTGGTACCCGGGCGACGAGCATGGCCGCGGCGGCATCTATAATTTCGTCACCAAGCGCGGCGATTGCCGCGGCAATGACTCAAAGATCTCCTGGACGCAGGTCGAGACGGGCTCCGCCATCACGTGGAAATATCCGAGCTGCATCCTGCGCGGCGACCGCTCCGTCGGCGAATTCTACTCGGTAGCAGTCACGAATAATTACCAGCAGGCCGATACCGGCACGAAGATGATTCACATCGGCCGGGACACGCGCAGCACCATCGTTTCGAAGGGCATTTCCGCGGGGCATGGCCAGAACGCCTATCGCGGGCTGGTCAAAGTGCTGCCGGGCGCTGTGCGCGCGCGGAATTACACGCAGTGCGATTCGCTGTTGATGGGCGATCGCTGCGGCGCGCACACTTTTCCCTACATGGAAGTCAGGAATCGCACAGCGCGTGTAGAGCACGAGGCGACCACATCGAAGATCGGCGAGGATCAGCTTTTCTATTGTCTGAGCCGGGGCCTCTCCGCGGAGGATGCGGTGAACATGATCGTCAACGGCTTCTGCAAGGACGTGTTCAAGGAACTGCCGATGGAGTTCGCCGTCGAGGCGCAGAACCTGCTGAACGTCAGCCTGGAGGGCGCCGTCGGTTAAAGGGTTGATGAACCCGAGGCAGGGCCGGTTTCAACCGGACTGGGAATGGCCGGATAAATCCGCCCCTATAATACGCTTTAGATTGATTTAATAACTCACTGATATGCTTAAAATAAACAACCTGCACGTGAAGGTCGACGGCCAGGAAATCCTGCGCGGCCTCAACCTCGAGGTGAATGCCGGCGAAGTGCACGCCATCATGGGTCCCAACGGCTCAGGGAAAAGCACGCTCGCGCAAATGCTGGCCGGGCGCGATGACTACGAAGTCACGCGCGGTAGCGTCGAATATCTCGGCCGCGATCTGCTCGCGCTCGCCCCTGAAGAGCGCGCCCGCGAGGGCGTGTTCCTTGCGTTTCAGTACCCGGTCGAGATCCCCGGCGTCAATAACGTCTATCTCCTGAAGGCTGCGCTCAATGCGCTGCGCCGGCACCGCGGCGAGCAGGAAGTGGATGCCTTCGAGTTCCTCGCGCTCATCAAGGACAAGATGCGGCTCATGCAGATGGACGAGAGCTTCCTCAAGCGCGGCGTCAACGAAGGCTTCTCGGGCGGTGAAAAGAAGCGCAACGAAATCCTGCAGATGTCAGTGCTCGAGCCGAAGCTCGCGATTCTCGACGAAACCGACTCAGGCCTCGACATCGATGCCCTCAAGGTGGTTGCAGAAGGCGTGAATGCCCTGCGTGCGCCGGAGCGCGCCATCGTTCTCGTGACGCACTACCAGCGTCTGCTCGATTACGTCGAGCCGGATGTCGTGCACGTGCTGTCGGAAGGCCGCATCCTGCGCTCCGGTGACAAGTCGCTGGC
>JACDCP010000064.1 GCA_013817465.1 Gammaproteobacteria bacterium
GGCTTGCGCCGTGAGGACGATGTCCAGCTCATGCGCGATGCGGAGCGGCCGGTGCTGCCTCCGATCGGGGAAATATCGACGAATCCGACGCCGGCGGCGGAGCCGACCGGCGACACCGGCATCACGGAGATTCCGCCATTCGAGGACACCGGGCAGGACGATGAAACCCAGCGAGACAATGACGCCGATGACACTGCAGGATACCGACGCAACCCTGACTATTCCGCCCCCGATCGCCCCGACGACGAGTGATGCCGGCGTCCGGCCGTTCGTCGAACGGCGGCCGTTATCGTTCACGTTCGCCAAGCGGCACGGCATCCTGATCCGCGAGTACGTCGACGATCACGCCGAGACGATCTATCGCGACGGCGTCTCGCCGGCCAGCCTTGCCGAAGTGCGCCGCTTTGCCGGCCTGCCGCTCAGGCTCGTGCCGGTCAGCCGTGAAACCTTCGATACATTGCTGCAGCAAGCCTATGAGAGCGGCTCGAACAAGGCCATGCAGATGGTCGAGGGTTTCGACTCGGATACCGACCTGCTCCGCGTCGCGCTGGAGCTGCCCGAGCCGTCGGACCTGCTGGAAAGCGAGGACGACGCGCCGATCATCCGCCTGATCAACGCCGTACTGACCGAGGCGGTCAAGGAGAACGCCTCCGACATTCACATCGAGCCCTTCGAGAATCGCCTGGTGGTGCGCTTCCGCGTCGACGGCGTGTTGCGCGAGGTCCTTCAGTCGCGCCGGGCGGTCGCACCGCTCGTGGTCTCACGCATCAAGGTCATGTCGAAGCTCGACATCGCCGAGAAGCGTCTCCCCCAGGACGGCCGCATATCCCTGCGCATCGCAGGCCGCGCGGTCGACGTGCGCGTTTCGACCATTCCTTCCGGACACGGCGAACGCGTGGTGCTGCGCCTGCTCGACAAGCAGGCCGGCCGGCTCGAGCTTGGTCATCTCGGCATGGAGGACGCGACGCAAACGACCATCGACGAGCTCATCCACAAGCCGCATGGCATCATCCTCGTCACCGGCCCGACCGGTTCGGGCAAGACGACGACGTTGTACGCAGGCCTCGAGCGCATCAACGACAACAGCCGCAACATCATGACCGTGGAGGATCCGATCGAGTATTACATCGACGGCATCGGCCAGACGCAGGTGAACACGAAGGTGACGATGACCTTCGCGCGCGGCCTGCGCGCCATCCTGCGCCAGGATCCGGACGTCGTAATGGTCGGCGAGATACGCGATCTCGAAACCGCGGAGATTGCCGTTCAGGCGAGCCTGACCGGGCATCTCGTGCTTTCAACGCTGCACACAAATACGGCGGTCGGCGCGGTCACGCGCCTGCGCGATATGGGTGTCGAACCCTTCCTGCTGTCATCGAGCCTGGTCGGCGTGCTCGCGCAGCGGCTCGTGCGCGTCCTCTGCCCCGACTGCCGGAAAAGCTATGTCGCCGGCAAACGCGAGACGGACCTGCTCAATCTGGAAATCGGCGACCGGGTGACGTTGTACAAGCCCGAGAGTTGCGAAGCGTGCAACCAGACCGGCTATCGCGGGCGCACCGGCATTTACGAGCTGGTCGCCGTCGACGACACCATGCGCATCATGGTCCACGACGGCGCCGGCGAGCACCAGCTCGAGCGTTATGCACGCTCCTTAAGCCCCAGCATCCGCGACGACGGCCGGCGCAAGGTGCTGGCGGGCATCACCACGCTTGAGGAAGTGCTGCGCGTCACCCGCGAAGACTGATCGTTGAGGACAATCCTCATGCTCTTCGCAGGGCGGGTTCTAACCCGCCATTCGGCGCCAGACGAGTGAATTCCGTACCACAATAATGGGCGCGTTCGAATACACCGCGGTCGACACCGGCGGCAAGGAGCGCAAGGGCGTTCTCGAGGGCGACACCGCGCGCCAGGTGCGCCAGTTGCTCCGCGACCGCTCCCTGCTACCGCTGCAGGTCACCGAGGTGGCGCAGCGCGAAGCGAAGCGCCAGACGACAGGCGTTTCCTTTCGCCGCGGCATCGGCGCGATGGATCTCGCGCTCATCACGCGCCAGATCGCGACGCTCGTGCGCTCAGGGCTGCCGCTGGAAGAAGCGCTGCTCGCGGTTGGCGAGCAAAGCGAGAAAGCGCGTCTGAAGAGCATCCTGCTCGGCGTACGCTCGCGGGTCATGGAAGGCCACACGCTGGCCGACGGGCTCGGGGACTTCCCACAGGCTTTTCCCGAGATCTTCCGCGCCACCGTGGCGGCCGGCGAGCAGTCCGGCCACCTCGACGCCGTGCTCGAGCGGCTCGCGGATTTCACCGAAGGCCGCCAGGTCCTGCGGCAGAAAGTGACGAACGCAATGGTCTATCCGGTGATACTGACGTTGCTCGCGCTGCTCATTGTCAGCGGACTGCTCGTCTACGTCGTGCCGAAGGTCGTGGGCGTGTTCGAGGATACCGGCTCCGCGCTGCCCTTGCTCACGCGCGGGCTGATCGGACTCAGCGACTTCCTGCGCGCCAACGGCGTTTACCTGCTGGTTTTGCTCGGCATCGCCACGTTCATCGTCCGGCGCCTTCTGAAACGCGAGGAGCCGCAGCGTCGCTGGCATCGTTTGCTGCTGCGCCTGCCGCTCGTCGGGCGGCTGACCCGAGGCGTGAATACCGCGCGCTTCACGCGCACCTTCAGCATTCTCGCGGGCAGCGGCGTACCGGTTCTCGAATCCCTGCGGATCGCCGGCGCGGTCGTCACCAACCTGCCGATGCGTGACGCCGTCAAGGAAGCGGCCTTGCGCGTGCGTGAAGGCGCGCCGATCGGCAAGTCGCTGGCGGCCACCCGGGTATTTCCGCCGATGATGATCCACCTGATCTCGAGCGGTGAGGCGAGCGGCGAGCTGGAAACCATGCTCGGCCGCGCGGCAACCAATCAGGAGCGCGAGATGGACGGTCTCATCGCCGCGCTGCTCGGCATTCTGGAGCCTGCGCTCATCATCGCCATGGGCGTCGTCGTACTGATCATCGTCATCGCCATTCTGCTGCCGATCTTCGAGCTCAACGAGCTGGTCGGCTGAGTCGGAGAGCGCCATTCGGCGCGCCATTTCGATTTTTTCGCGTTTGTGAAACCGGCTATTGCCAACGCGAATGATTCGCTTTATAAGGGCGCGAACTAGGCTGCGCAAGAACGGATTTTGCTCGATCAGTCGACATGGGCGATGAGTCAGAATCGGATGCCTACGATGAGGACGATATCGACGACATCGTAGAGGATCCAGAAGTCCTGGATATCGATCATCTGATCGACGATCTGGAATCCCGTGCCAGATCGCGCAGCAAGCGCGACGAGCCTGCCTGGCGGCGCCTCGAAAGATACCTCGAGGAAAAACGCTGCCGCGAGGACACGGCCGACTTCGAGGATTTCGAGCTGTAGGGCGGGTTTCAACCCGCCGTCCGAAGGTCAGCGAAAGTTGCGTGCCGGCGCGGTCAGATCGCCGAGCAGTGCGCTCAGATCCTCGAGCCGTCCTGCGATCACGTGCAACACTTCTCCTTCGCGCTGCAAGCGTCCATGCACACCGAGCAGGCGAGCGCCCAGCAACTCCCGGCGCTGGCGAGATGCTACCGTCTGCCAGACGATCAGATTCACGTGTCCGGTCTCGTCCTCGAGCGTGACGAAGGTGACGCCGCCGGCGGTACCGGGGCGCTGCCGGGTAATGACGAGTCCCGCTGTGTGCACGTGCTCCCCATCGGGCAGCCGCCACAGATCCCGTGCGTTCACGATGCCGTCGTTCTGCAGCCGGTCTCTCAATAAAGCGAGAGGGTGCCGTTCGAGCGTGAGTCCGATGCTCGCATAGTCGGCGACGATGTTCTCGCCTTCGGTGGGGCGCTCAAGCATTGCCAAGGCCTCCACGATTTCGATGCGCGGCAGAAGCGGCGTCGGAGTTTCCACGCCGGCCACTTCCCAGCGCGCACGATGCCGATGCCCGGCCAGGCCCGCCAGCGCACCGGCTGCCGCCAGCGCGCCGAGCTCACCGCGATCGAGGTGCGCGCGCTCGGCGAGATCCTGTACGCTGGCGAACGGCCGTTCGTCGCGCGCCGCGACGAGACGCGCGGCGGCCGCTTCGCCGAAACCCTTGATAACGCGCAAGCCGAGGCGCAAAGCCGCTGCATCGTCGACGCGGCGCTCCAGCGTCGACTCGCAGGCACTGACGCGTACATCCACCGCGCGCACTTCCACGCCGGCTCGGCGCGCGGCGCCGACGAGCTGCGCAGGCGCATAGAAACCCATCGGCTGACTGTTCAGCAACGCGCCGAAGAAAGCGGCGGGCTCGTGACGCTTGAGCCAGGCGGAAACGTACACGAGCAGCGCGAAGCTCGCCGCGTGCGATTCAGGAAAGCCGTATTCGCCGAAGCCCTGGATCTGCCGGAAGAGACGCTGCGCGTAGTCTTCCGGGTAACCCCGCTCGCGCATGCCGCGAATGAGCTTGTCTTCGAATCGCTCCAGCGCTCCGTGCCGCTTCCAGGCCGCCATGGCGCGGCGCAGACTGTCGGCTTCACCTGCCGTGAAGCCGGCCGCGACCATCGCCAGATGCATGACCTGCTCCTGAAAAATGGGCACGCCGAGCGTGCGCGCGAGCACGGCTTTTACCGCTTCGCTCGGATAGTCGACGGGCTCCCCTTCGCTGCGCCGGCGCAGATAGGGATGCACCATGTCGCCCTGGATCGGACCGGGCCGCACGATGGCGACTTCGATGACGAGGTCGTAGTAGCAGCGCGGCTTCAGGCGCGGCAGCATGGACATCTGCGCGCGCGACTCGATCTGGAACACCCCGACGGTATCGGCCGCGCAGATCATGTCGTAGACCGCCGGATCTTCTGCGGGCACGCTCGCGAGCGCGAGCTCGCGGCCGCTGAATTCCCGCACGAGCTCGAAGCTGCGGCGGATCGCGGACAACATGCCGAGCCCGAGCACGTCCACCTTGAGCAGGCCGAGATCCTCGAGATCGTCCTTGTCCCACTCGATGACGGTGCGTTCCGGCATCGCCGCGTTCTCGATGGGCACGAGCTCGTCGAGCGGCCCGGCCGAGATCACGAAGCCGCCGACGTGCTGGGAGAGATGGCGCGGAAACCCTATCAGGCTTTCGACGAGCGCGACGAGGCGCGCGATGACCGGGCTCGCCGGATCTACGCCGGCCTCGCGGATGCGCGCCTCGTCCAGCTTCGAACCGTCCCACCATTGCGTCGCGCGAGCGAGCCTGTCGACCTGCGCGGGCGCGAGACCCAGAGCCTTGCCCACGTCGCGCAGCGCGCTGCGCGGGCGATAGCTGATGACGGTGGCGGCGAGCGCGGCGCGACCGCGGCCGTACTTCGCGTAGAGATACTGGATGACCTCCTCGCGCCGGTCGTGCTCGAAATCCACGTCGATGTCCGGCGGCTCGTTGCGTTCCTTCGAGATGAAGCGCTCCATGAGCAGCGACATGCGCGCGGGATCCACGGCAGTGATTCCGAGGCAGTAGCAGACCGCGGAGTTTGCGGCCGACCCGCGTCCCTGGCAGAGGATGCCGCGGCTGCGCGCAAAGCGCACGATGTCGTAAACGGTCAGGAAATACGGCTCGTATCCGAGCTCCGCAATGAGCTCTAGCTCATGCTCGATGAGCCGGCGCACCTGCTCCGGCGCGCCGCCCGGCCAGCGCTCACCCAGGCCCTCCTCCGTCAATCGGCGCAGATAACCGGCCGGCGTTTCGCCGGGCGGCACGATCTCGCGCGGATATTCGTAGCGCAGCTCATCCAGGGAGAACGCGCAGCGCCGCGCGATATCGACACTGGCCTGAAGCAGCGCCAACGGATAAATGCGAGAGAGGCGTGCGCGCGAACGCAGGTGGCGCTCACCGTTCGGATGCAAGGCGAAGCCCGCCTCGTGCAAAGTGGTTTTCAGCCGGATCGCAGTCAGCACGTCCTGCAGCGCACGGCGGCCGCGCAGGTGCATGTGCACATCGCCGCTCGCCACACAGGGCAGACCGAGCGTGGCACCGAGCCGCTCGAGCTCTTCCAGGCGCCGTCGGTCTTCGCCGCCGGCGAACAGCTCGACGGCGAGCCATGCCCGCCCGGCAAATGTCTCGGCGACCCATCGACCGTGCGGATCGTCGCGCTTCGGCGTCCAGAGCACCAGGCACCCGGTAAGACCGGTGGCGACATCCTGCTTCGTCAGCCGGTACTCGCCCTTCGGTGCGGCGCGGCGCCCTTGCGTGATGAGCCGGCTCAACCGGCCGTAAGCGGCCCTGTCCGGTGCGAGAGCGATGAGCTGCGGGCCGTCCTCGGGCTTGAGCTCGCTGCCGATGATGAGCTTTAAGCCCTGCTCTTTCGCAACCGTGTGCGCGCGCACGATGCCGGCCAGCGAGCACTCGTCGGTGATGGCCAGCGCCGTGTAACCGAGCGCGGCCGCGCGCGCGACCAGCTCTTCCGGCTGCGAAGCGCCGCGCAGGAAGGTGAAGGAGCTTATGCAGTGAAGCTCCGCGTAATCAGCAATGGGGACATTCCTTTCAGCCGAAGATGCCATGCAGATACCAGGATCGCCGGCCGCGGCGCCGGCGGAATATCCACAGGCGCATGCCGCGCGGATTCACTGCGACGTAATAATCGCGCGCCACGTCGCTGCCGTCCCACCAGCCCGTTTCGATACGTTCCGGGCCGCTTTCGAGGCCCAGCCTCCCCCGCCAGGACGGTCTGCCGCCAGGCTGCGGCAGGCGCTGCGGTTCGGGAAGCATCCACAGCGGCCGGGAAATGGGGACATTCCTGATTTTCAATCGAAAATCAGGAATGTCCCCATTTCCTCCGGGCTCGCTGCGATGCCAGGCAGTCTCGGGACGGTGGTCCGAAACGAGGCGAAGACCGTACACGGCTTCCTCGCCGAGGCGCGCACGCAAGCGCTCGATGAGCTTCGGCAGCGCCTCTCGCGCGATCTCGTTGCCTGCCGCCGCCTCGGCCAGCAGCGGCCGGGCGACCGGATTCAGGCGTCGCACCGAGCCGGAGCGCAGTCGCAAAACCAGCACTGGCGCAGGCAGCCGCATGCGCTCCAGCCGCTCCGCGAACAATGCGCGCAAATGCTTCGCGTCCCGGCTCGGTATGCTCAAGCCCAGACCGAGCGGCGTGACTTCGCGTTGCGCATGCACGAATTCGAGCTCGAGCTCCTGTACAGCGCTTTCGCGCGCGCGCAGGAAACCGCCGAGCTCATCCAGCAGGCATCCGGCCGCCTCGAGCAGCAGGCCCGTGTCGCACACCTCGGCAGGCAGCTCGAGCTCGCCAATGAAACGCGGCGGGGATGCATAGGACACGCGCGGATCTGGACTACGGCCGAGAGCGCGATCCAGCTCGCCGAGCAGCGCAGGACCGAAGCGTCGTGCAAAACCGTCGCGCGGCAGGCGCAGACAATCCTTGATCCGCCGCAGGCCCATCTCGCGCAGGCTGGCCTCGGTCTTCGAGGGCCAGCCGAGGCAGGCGAGCGGCAGCCGGCCGAGGCGGCCGGCCAGCGCGTGCATCTCCTCGACCGGCATTGCGTCTCCCGCGCGAGCGAGCCACAGGGCAGCGAGCGGAGTGGGCGCAATACCCCGCTCCGCCGCATGACCGAGAGTCCCGAAACCGTCAAGGATCTCCTTACGGAGCGCATCGAGGCCGCCGAACAGGCGCAGGCTGCTGCGCACTTCGAGCAGCAGCGCGGCGGGCGCCTGGAGACTGACCACTGAGGTGAACCGGCCCGCCCAGACGGCCAGGCGTTCGAGGGCGGCACGCTCGCCTCGCGGGTTTCGCTCGAGAATCTCGAGCGCCGGCGCGAGCGCGTAAGCCCCCGTCAGCGGCTGGCCCGCCTCCAGTCCATGGCGGACGGCGCAGTCATTCAGGGCGACGAGGACCTGCCGGCCGCCCTGCTGCTCGATGACGGCCAGCGGACCTGCTGTCGGGGCCGGGGCAAAGATCTCGAGCGGAAGCGCCGGCAGATGTATGCAGAGCCACAGCGGAGCCGGTCGGGGCCGCTGTGCTGTAGCGCGTGCGGCAGCTTCCGGGCTGTCGGACTCTTTTCGAGTCGCTCCCCGATACTCGCTTGGTCGAAAAGCGTCTGACAGCCCGGACGCAGACCCGTTGGAACCCGGAGACTCGACCGGCGCCTCGGGGAAAAGCGGCAAAGAGCGCACGAGGGGGCCATTCATTGACGGCCATTCATCCGCATCGCGATATCGCGATCGAGAAAGGTCGCGCGCCCCGGCACTTGAGGATATCGATGCGCAAGCCTTGCGGGTCCGGCGTCACGCTCATGCGCAGCGCAGCCGGCGAAGCCTGGGAGCGGCAGCGCAGCGGACGGAACAGCAGGCAGCAGACACCGGCCTCCTCCGCGGCAAGCTGCAACCGCCGCAACTGCCGCGCGTCCGCCTGCCCGGCCCAGCCCAGCACTGCCGCACAGGTTGCCGAGCGCAGGGCCTGCTCCATGACCCACAAATTGTCGGCCAGGGAGGCTTCGCGGGGACGCACGAACAGCAGCCGGGAAAGATTCACGCCGTGTTCGCTCAAGGCCGGGGCATAAGGCAGATAAGGCGCACCGACCCAGGCGATCCACCGCTGTTCGTCGCTCAAGTCCGCGAGCGCGGGCATCACGAGGCCGAGCTCGCCCGAGCCCCGGGTTTCGCTCAGGATTTCGGTCAGGGCGTTGCCGGGCCAGCCCCCGCCGGGCAGCCGCTCATCGAGCGCGGCATGGCCGGTAGCCACGGCACCGGCCAGCGGCAGTGTTTCCCCGCCTCGCCAGACGCGTCCGCTGGAGAGCAGCTCGTTGAGGCCGGTCATTGCCGGGATTCAATGCGTGTCGCGGGCGATGCCGTTGCGCAGAACGCCCACGACGACGCCTTCGATGACCAGCGGCTGCTCCTGGAGGTTGACGCGGATGGGCGCGAACTCCGGATTCTCGGGCAGCAGCCAAACGAGATGACCCTCCTGACGGTAACGCTTCACCGTCACCTCGTCGTCGAGCCGGGCAACCACGATCTGGCGGTTGCGCACCTCGGGCGTGCGATGCACGGCGACCAGATCGCCGTCCAGAATGCCGACGTCCCGCATGCTCATGCCGCGCACCTGCAGCAGGTAATGCGGCCGCGGTTGAAACAGGGCGGGATCGATCTGATAGCGCGCCTCGATGTGCTCCTCGGCGAGGATCGGGCTGCCCGCCGCCACCCGGCCGATCAACGGCAGGCCGAGCTGCTCGCGCAGCGAATCCTTGAGCTGAATGCCACGCGAGGTGCCCGGGATCAGACGGATGGCGCCCTTGCGCTCGAGTGCCCGCAAGTGCTCCTCGGCGGAGTTGGCGGAGCGGAAACCGAGCGCGGCGGCGATTTCCGCGCGCGTCGGCGGCAGGCCGGTCTCCGCGATGACCTTGCGGATCAGGGCCAGGACTTCCATCTGGCGCGGGGTCAGGTTGGTCATGAGGGCCATCTCTTGTATGCATAAACAGTATGCCTGTTTTTATATACAAAAAAGGGGTGTCCGGTCAAGAGGGCGTGAGCTGCGAGGGGGTCAGCGCTTCGGCGTGGGGACCAGCCCCGCTGCGCGCCGGAAAGAAACTTCAGACGCAGATCTCGCGCAAGAGCACATGACCACCGATCGTCGAGCCAGTGCGACAGTCCGCTCTCCACACCCATCGAGCAGAGCAATTTCCTGCAGCAGCGACTGCATTGCTCGCTCATTAGAAGTGTCAATGACATGCACAAAATCGATCAACAGATGCGACTCGTCCCGCACATGCACGCCACCCCTGTCGGTCCTTGCAGACAGCTTGCCGGCAGCTTGCTAAGGCCTATCGCTTGATGTAGGGTCACACCGGGAGCGCGGCGCTGAGGCGTTGAATTCGTTGGAGCCGACAGCTCTTGAATTAACCTCTTGCTAAACCAGGCATCCGTGTTTTAACACCATGGGGATCCATAGATGAAAACGAGACTTGAGAGCGCAATGCAGGTCTGCGGGCTTGTATTGCTCGCAGGCATCGGCGCCGGCTGCGCTGCCCAGGGCGAAGGGCCGACGATGGCGGACGTGCAGCAGATGGCGGAGCAGGCTGCCCAGGATGCCGAGGCTGCCAGAACTGCGGCTGAAGAGGCCCGCGAGGCCGCCAGCGAGGCGCGGCAGATGGCTTCCGGTGCGCAGAGCACGGCCAACGAAGCCCTGTCGGCCGCCAACGAGTCGCAGGCTTGTTGCGATGCGAACAGCGAGAAGATGGACCGCATGTTCGAGCGGTCACAATCGAAGTAAGCTGTCGGCTTTGGTTTAACGAACAGGGTTTAACGAAAAGGGTTTACAAACGCCGCGGGCTCTCGAAGCTCGCGGCGTTTTTTTTCGAGTTCATTCGGCTGACTGCGCCGAATGTGCCCTCTACAAGCTCGGTTTCGCCGCGCCTGCAACGTCGGCAGCCTCATCCATCTCCACGAGGTATTCCGGTTGCGCATCGCTCGTCGACATGTCGATTGGAATACCGCGCGCCGTCCTGAAAATCTTCTGCGTCTTGTACCAGTTGATCGGCGCCGGGCGCGACTGCGTCGCCGATACGTACAGCTCCGTCACGCGGGTAAGGCTTTTTTCGCGCGCCTCGGCATCTTCCTCGAGCGGCGGGTGGGCTTCGAGGTAGAGCAGACCGTCGGCCCAGCCGATCTTGTAGGGTTCATTGATGATTCGCACCGGCGTGCCGACCGGTATCCGGGTCGTCAGCGACTCGATGTCCTCGGGGTACATTCGGATGCAGCCGTGCGTCACGCGCATGCCGACCCCGTCGGGGCGATTGGTGCCGTGGATCAGATAGCCCGGTAAATCCAGCTTGATCGCGTACTCGCCGAGCGGATTGTCGTCGCCTGGCGGCACGGCCGCCGGCAGCATGTGACCTTCGGCAGCGTGCTCGGCGCGCACTGATTTCGGCGGGTACCACGTCGGGTTACGCACTTTCGCGGTGATTTGCGTCATGCCGATCGGCGTTGACCAGTCCATGCGGCCGATGCTGATCGGATAAGTGATGACCACCGGCTCTTCGCCGGGCTTCGGTTGCGGATAGTAGTAAAGCCTGAGTTCCGCGACATTCACCACCACGCCTTCGCGGGGGCCGCCCGGCAGGATGAAGCGCGTGGGCAGAGTGACCACCGTCCCTTCTCCCGGCAGCCATGGGTCCACGCCGGGATTGGCCAGCGTCATGTCTTCGTAGCCGAGCCCGTAGCGCCGGGCGATATCGATCAGGGTGTCCTCGTAGCGCGTCTGAGTGCTCTGCAGGCCGCCGATGACATCGACCTCGGGCGGAGGCAGCGCGAAGGTCGCCGCGGGGACAGGTGTGTGCATGAACAGCAAGACGGCGGCCGCAGAGAGCCGGCCGATGGTGTCACGCAGGGCGTTCCGCCTGGAAGTGCTCACACGCATCCCACCCGTTCTTTCGAGCATTGTGCAGATACTGCCATTGATGGCGCGATTTTGCAGCAGCCACGCCCGCCCCGGCCACCGACTGCGTCGCAGAAAATGGGGACATTCCTGATTTCCACACTGATTAGCCGAACTGATCCCACGCTTCTTCAATTGTGGAAATCAGGAATGTCCCCATTTTCTTCAGCGGTCGATCCCCTCCAGATCGAGCAGGAATGCGTAGTCGAAGGCGCTTTCCTCGAGGCGACGAAAGCGCCCCGACGCGCCACCGTGGCCTGCGTCCATGTTGGTTTTCAGCAGCAGCAGGTTGTCGTCCGTCTTTTGTGCGCGCAGCTTCGCCACCCATTTGGCGGGCTCCCAGTATTGCACCTGCGAATCGTGCAGGCCGGTCGTTACGAGCATATGGGGATAGTCGCGCCCGGCGACATTGTCGTACGGTGAATAGGAGAGCATGTAGGCATAGTCGCCGGCGTCGTTCGGATTGCCCCACTCGTCATACTCGCCGGTCGTCAGCGGAATACTTTCATCGAGCATCGTCGTCACCATGTCGACGAAGGGCACAGCGGCGATGACGCCGTGATACAGATCGGGGCGCATGTTCAGCACAGCGCCCAGCAGCAGGCCCCCGGCGCTGCCTCCATAGCCATAAAGGTGAGCGGGCGAAGTGTATTCGAGCTCGATCAGCGATGCGGCGCAGTCGATGAAATCCGTGAACGTGTTCTTCTTCTGCCTGAGCTTGCCGTTCTCATACCACGCGCGCCCCATTTCAGACCCGCCGCGCACGTGTGCGATCGCGAATATGAACCCGCGGTCGAGCAGGCTCAGCCGCCGGATGTCGAAGCTCGGCTCGCTGCTCAGGCCGTTGGATCCGTAGGCGTACAGCAGGAG
>JACDCP010000065.1 GCA_013817465.1 Gammaproteobacteria bacterium
CGATATCATTCTGTCCCTGCTTATCCTGGCGCTGATCTCGCCGCTGCTGCTGCTCATCGCGGCGGCCATTAAACTGGATTCCCCCGGCTCGGTTATTTTCAAGCAGCGCCGCTACGGGCTCGACGGCGAGGAGATCAAGGTCTACAAATTCCGGACCATGTACGTGACTGAGGACGAGGAGAACATCCCGCAGGCCACGCGCGAGGATCCGCGGGTCACGCCGTTCGGCGCCTTTCTGCGCCGGTACTCGCTCGACGAGCTGCCGCAGTTCATCAATGTGCTGCAGGGCCGCATGAGCGTCGTGGGCCCGCGCCCCCATGCCGTTGCGCACAACGAGACTTACCGCAAGCTCATCAAAGGCTACATGGTCCGCCACAAGGTCACGCCCGGAATCACGGGGCTCGCCCAGGTGAACGGCCTGCGCGGCGAGACCAATACGGTCGATGCGATGAAGGCGCGCGTGGAGTACGATCTGAACTATCTGCGCTACTGGTCGCTGGGGCTCGATTTCAAGATTATCCTCAAGACCGTAGCGGCGATTTTCAGTGGCAAGAATGCCTACTGACGTGTCGGGCGGTGGCGCGAATTGAGGTACGTGCGCCATTCACTTTCTGTCAATATCCCATGCGTTGGATCGCCAAGACTTGCGCTGGGAGCCGTCTAAGCGTACTTTTCGCCAAAATCCGAGCGCGATTCATAGGGTTGCAGCTACAATCTTCCGACTCACACGAAAGGGAGTGTTATGAACAAGCAGACTGCTATCGCCGGCGACGGCGGAAAGGGGAAGGCGGCCACGGCGCCGGTCGGGAATCGCAGAATCCAGGCCGGCCTTACCGGGGCGGCGCTGGTGCTGGTGGCGGGCGTGGCGTTGGGCGACGGCTTCGATCTGGCGCCGGAGATGGAGAACAGCGATGCGCTCCTCGTCCGGGAGTTCGACGGGACGCCGCTGGATTTGAACAACGACGGCATCGTCGATCTTGTAGTCGGCAATATCGCGGGTGACAGCCGGATCTACTTCGGTGTCGGTGATGGCACCTTCACGGAGAGCGCCGCCACGTTGTCCACGGCGCTCACTACGAGAGATCTGGATGGGGGCGATATCAACGGCGACGGTTTCCTCGATATCGTTCAGGCCAATAACGGCCAGGTGAACAACTACTTCCTGGGCGACGGCGCCGGCAATTTCGGCGCCGCCGTGGCCATCGGGGCGGAAATTGAAGACAGCGCCTCGATCGAGCTTGCCGACATGAACGGCGACGACCTGCTGGACGTGGTCGTGGGCAATTCAGATAACGCTCAGGTGAATCGGGTCTATCCGAATACAACCGCGGCAGGCGTGGTCAGCTTCGGGCCGCCCGTCGACATCACTGCGGACACCGACTTCACGCGGCACCTCGAGGTGGGCGACCTCGATGGGGACGGCGACCTGGACGTGGTTGCGGCTAATGACGACAGAACTGGCTGCGCAGCCTGCGGCGATGCGCCCACCAAGTATTACCTGAACACGCTTGATCCACCATCCGGCACGTTCGGCTTTGCCCCGGGCGTTGCGCTCGCCCAGGCGCTCGAGTCGGTCGACGACCTGGAGCTCGTCGATCTGGATAACGACACGGATCTCGATCTGGTCAAGGTCACGTTCAATACCGTGAACCGCTTTTTCCTCAATCGATTGATCGAAGACGGCACGTTCACCTTCGACGCAGGCACGGACATCTCCGCGGATGTCGCCCGCAGTAATGCCGTCGAGGTCGTCGACATCGATGGCGATGGCGATCCCGATGTGATCGTCGGGAACGGTAACACGGCCCCGGTGACCGGCGAAATCAACCGGCTCTACCTCAACCAGTTCGTCGAAAGCGGCAACACGACGGTGAGCTTTGATGTCGGCCAGGACATCACCACGGATGCGTTCGTAACCCGCGACATCGTCAGCATCGATCTTGACATGACCGGCAGCCCAGACGTGATTACCGCCGAACGTCTTATGCGGAATCGCGTCTATCTGGGCAACGGCACCGCGACACCATTCGTCAATGTGGCGCCGGAGTTCACGAGCACGCCGGTGACCACGGCGACCGTCGACGTCGTCTATACCTACGACATTACAGCCGAGGATCCGGATGCGGAGGACGTTGGCGAAGCTCTGACGATCACCGATGACGGCAACCTTCCCGCCTGGCTAGCCCTGACCGACAACGGCGATGGCACGGCCACGCTGACCGGCACGCCGACGGCAGCGGATATCGGTGATGTCGACGTGACGCTGACGGTCACGAATACGGTAGACAGCACCACTTCAGACCAGATGTTCACCATCACGGTCTCCGACGCCCCGGTCGGCGCAGCACCGACCTTTACGAGCACGCCGATCACCAATGCCACGGCCGACGTCGCCTACAGCTATGAGATCACGGCGACCGACGCCGATGCCGGGGATTCACTGGTCATCACCGCAGTTGGCACCCTGCCCGGCTGGCTGACGCTCACGGACAACGGCGACGGCACGGCCACCCTGGCGGGTACGCCGACTGCCGCCGATGTGGGAGACCACATGGTGTCGCTGCAGGTTTCCGACGGTACCAACACGGACACGCAGGACTTCACGATCGTCGTGGCGGCCGCCGGCTCGGGCAATACGCCGCCGGAGTTTACGAGCACGCCGGTCACTGAAGGGACTGTCGACGAAGCCTACAGTTACAGCGTGACCGCCACCGATGCCGAAGACGACACGCTGACCATCGAGTCGATCACCTTGCCTGCCTGGCTAACGCTGACCGACAACGGTGACGGCACGGCCACCCTGGCGGGTACGCCAGCCGCGGCCGATGTAGGAGCGCACGATGTCTCGCTGTCGGTATCGGATGGCACGGCTGCGCCGGTCCTGCAGAACTTCACCGTGACCGTCGAGGAGGCAGATGAGCCGCCGCCGCCTCCCCCGCCGCCAGGTCCGGCGCCGACTCCGCCAAGGAGAGATGGTGGTGGCGGCGCGCTCGGCCTCTGGTCGTTCCTCGCGCTGCTCAGCATGTCTGGCGCCGCAGTCCGGCGCCGCCGCCGCTGATCTAAGCGGCATCGAGCGAATAGATGAGCCCTCCCCTCGGCATCGGGGGGAGGGCTTTTTTTTTCCTGATCTCGAAAAGGCGCCGGATTATTTACGCGTTCGCGTTCTGTCAAATCCGGCCGCCGATGCCTGCCTCTGCCGCTATGATCTCTCGCAATTCAATAAGAACCAGAAAGGGGTGTCATGAAAAAGCGGACCGCTATTGCCTGTGGCGACACGAAGGCGGCTGTCGTGCCGGCTCGGAGGCCTGATTTCCTTGCCGCCGCCGCGGGAGCGGCGTTCGCGCTCGTCGCTGGCGCGGCCCTGGGCGTAGGCTTCGATCTGGCGCCGGAAGCGGAAAGAACGGATGCGCTGCTCGTCCATGAGTTCGACGGGAGTCGATTGGACCTGACGAATGACGGCCTGGTGGATCTGGTCGTGGGCAACGCCGATGATCCCAGCCGGATCTACTTCGGCAACGGCGACGGCAGTTTCCGGCAGAACGCCGAACTTTCCAGTGGTTTCACCACCAGCGACCTGGATGCGGGCGACCTCAACGGCGACGGATTTATCGACCTCGTTCAGGGCAATCGCGGCGAAGTGAACCATTATTTTCTGGGCGACGGCGGCGGAAATTTCACCGCCGCGGCCACCATCGCGGCCGAAGCCGACAACACCACCTCGATCGAGCTGGCGGATATGGACAACGACGGCGACCTCGACGTTGTAGTCGGTAATTCCGACGATCAGGTCAATCGCGTCTACCCGAATGCGACGGCTGGAAGCGTAGTTGCCTTCGGGGCGCCTGTCGACATCACGGCCGACGCCGACTTCACGCGCGATCTGGTTGTGGGGGACCTGGACGGCGACGGCGATCTGGATGTCGTGGCCGCCAATGACGACCGCGGCGGCAACGGAAATACCGGTACCGCGCCAACGAAGGTGTACCTGAACACGATCGTCAGTGGCGCGCCGAGTTTTGCCGTGGGCATCCCGCTGGCGCAGTCGATGGAGTCGGTCGACGACTTGGAGCTCGGCGATCTGGACAACGACGGCGACCTCGATCTGGTCAAGGTCAGCTTCAGTGCCGTGAACCGCTTCTACCTCAATCAGCTGGTCGAAAGCGGCACGAACATGTTCAGCTTCGACACCGGCACCGACATTTCGGCCGACGTCGCTCACAGCAATGCCGTCGGCCTGGTCGACATCGACGGCGACGGCGATCTCGATGTCGTCGTTGGCAACGGCGACACCAGCACTTCGCCGGCAACCGGCGAAACCAACCGGCTCTACCTGAACCGGTACGTCGAAAGCGGCAACGCGATGGTGAGCTTTGACGAAGGCCAGGATATCTCCACGGACGCCTTCGTCACGCGGGACATCACCGCCGCCGAGCTCGACGGCATCAACGGTCCGGATATCATCACTGGCGAGCGCGAGATGGCAAACCGTATCTATCTGAGCAACGGCACCGCGACGCCGTTTACCAACGTCGCGCCGGTCTTCGCGAGCAGTCCAGTCACCGAAGGAATGGTCGGAGCCACGTATGCCTACGACATTCTGGTCGCCGATCCGGATCCGGATGATACCGGCGACACGCTGTCCATCCATGCGACGGTCCTGCCAGTCTGGCTCTCATTGACCGTTGGAGCGGGCGGCACGGCGACGCTGACCGGCACGCCGACAGAAACCGAAATTGGCGATCAGTTTGTGACGCTGACCGTCGCAGACGGGGACGGCCTCATCGGCACCCAGGATTTCACGATTGCCGTATCTGCGCCCGTCCCGGCCAACATGCCTCCGGAATTCACGAGCACGCCGGTGACGGATGCGACCGTCGACGAGGCCTACAGCTACAGTGTGACCGCCATCGACGCCGACGGCGATACGCTGACGATCGAGTCGGTCAGGTTGCCCGCCTGGCTCATGCTGACCGACAACGGCGACGGCACGGCTACCCTGGCCGGCACGCCCGCCGCTGGCGATGCAGGCACGGATGACGTCTCACTGCGGGTATCGGATGGCACCGACATTGCCACGCAGAGCTTCACCGTCACTGTCGCGGAGGCAATGGAGCCCCCGCCGCCTCCGCCGCCTCCGCCGCCTCCGCCGCCTCCACCGCCCCCGCCGCCGCGGAGCAATGGCGGTGGTGGGGGTGGAGCGCTCGGCTTCTGGTGGTTCCTGGCACTGCTGGCCATGTTCGGCACCGCCCGCCAGCGCGGCTGACGCGCGGAGAAAGTGCCGGCTACTGCCGCGCCATCACGCCGCGGACGAGCCGGACGACTTGCTTGCGGTTGATGAAACCGGTTGCCGCCAATGCCGCGGCGAACAGCGAGATAGCCAGCAACCACGCCAGGAGCGGATCGGGCGTCACATAGCGAGCCACGATGACGGCCGCTCCGGCCCAGGCGGCCGCAATCAAAATCCCGCGCAGCGCAGCGCCCACGTCCACCGGCTGTCGCGCAGCGAACAGAAAGGCGGAGATCAACACGAGGTTGCCCAGGATCACACTGATCGCCGCGCCGATCCCGCCGTACAGCGGTATCAGGATCAGGTTGAAGCCGATATTCACCGCCGTCGCCAAGGCGATCGACTTTGTGCGCCGCGCGTGCAGATCCGAGGTCGAGAGCACCGTCTGCAGCGCAGTGCTCACGAATCGCAGCGCGAACGCGGCCCCGAGAATCTGCAGGATGATCGCCGCATTGGCGTATTTCTCGCCGAACACGAACGTGATGAGCGGCTCGGCGAGCAGGTTGAAGCTCAGCCCGATCGCCATCGCCACCCCCGTGGCCACCCTCAGCATGGCGTTGCAGATCTTGCGATAAGCGGCGGGATCCTCGTGGCTCTTCTGAAACAGCATCGGAGCGACGACGCGCGCCGAAAGACTGGGAATCTTGTTGGCCAGGTCGAGCAGCTTGGCGGCCGCGGCATAGATGCCAACCTCGGCCATGTCCCGCAGCAGCGACATCAGCAATATGTCGACTCTCAGGAATGTATATCCCAGGAGGCCGGAGAGGCCGTACTGGTAGCTTCCCTTCAGAATCTCCGGAGCGCCACGGAAATCCACCCACGGCTTCACACGCCTGACCGTAAGGCCAAGCCAGACGGCGGTCACCAGGCCGCTGCCGGCGAGATAGGCGTAGGCGACGGTATTGATGCTCTGGTCGCGGGCCACGAGGAAGTAAGCGAGCAGGCAGATCACGACCGGCGTGAGCCCCTGATACAACGCGTTTACTTCCATTCTCTGCTGCGCGGCGTAGACCGAGACCAGCGAATCCTGCACCACCATGATCAGCACGTAGCCATAGAAGATCCCGAACAGGATGAGGACGCGGGGGTCGTACCCGAGCAGAGAGACCATGCCCACGGCGAGCGGGTAGAAGGCCAGAAAAATCCCGGTGCGCAGCAGCAGGGCCGTGCCGAGCAGCCGCGGGATCTCGGCGGCGCGCCGGGAGCCGTCCTGCACGAGCTTCCAGCCGATGCCGCTGTCGACGACCCAGATCGACAGGTACGTCAGCACGAACACCGTGCTGAAGACGCCGTACAGCTCCTGGCTCAGGCGCCGCGCCACCAGCGCCTCGACGAGCACGAAGGCCGCCTGGGCCGCGATGCCTCCGACGGCGAGGGCCGCCGCATTTTTCGCGAGCTTGCGGATCTGGCCGCCGGTCAGCGCGGGTGGTGGCACGCCCTCAGCTACCGTTGGCGAACAGAATCGCGTCCTGGCTCATCGCCGCTCGAACACGACTTTGGCTGGATTCCCCTGGATGATCACATTGTCGGGAATCCTGCCGCTGACCACCGAGCCCGAAGAGACGATGACGCCGCTGCCGATATGGGCGCCATCCAGGATCACGCAGTTGGATCCGATGAACACGTTGCTGCCGATGCGGGTCCCTTTGGACGTGACCCCCTGGTGGAGGATCGGAATGTCGAGCCGATCGTACTTGTACATGTTCGACAGAATCGTCGAGTTGGGGCCGATCATCGAGTAATCGCCGATCTCGATGCCGCCCTGCTGGGCGGCGATGAAACAGTTGCTGCCGATCCTCACCTCGACGCCGATCTTGAGCAGCCCGACCGCTGCCTTGATTTTGGTGAAGGAGCCGATATTGACGCCGCGCGACAGGTGCAGCAGCGGCGAAAGCTCCACCTCGGCGCGCGGGCTGACGAGCGCCCGGTATTTCAGATAACAGATCAGGCTGACGAGCGATGAGGGGATCAGGAAGCGGCGGGCGAACATGTCGAGTTTCATCGTCCGGCCTCCCCCTTCGTTACCGATGCCGGTGAATGGGAATGTGCGCGTCGCGGCGTTCGGCCGGATCGGCAAATTGGAAGGATTCTAGACGAAAATGTGAGCTGTTGCCTTGCGCTTCGGTTGATTCGCGTCACAATAGCGCCACTCGGCGAATACCTGAGGAAAGGCGATGAAAGTTCTAGTGACGGGCGCGACAGGCTTTACCGGCAAGGCTCTCGTCCGGCGCCTGATCGACGACGGGCATCGCGTCGTCGCCCTCGACTACAAGGAAGGCTACAAGACCGACGAGATTCGCGGCTGGGGCGCCGAAGTCGTGATCGGCTCGGTCACCGATCGGGCGATCGTCGACTCCTGCATGGACAGCGTCGAGGTCGTGCAGCATCTCGCGGCGGCGTTCCGCGAGATGAACGTGCCGGACAGCTATTACGACGAAGTCAATGTCGGCGGCACGCGGACTGTGCTCGAGGCAGCGCACGCGCACGGCGTGCGGAAGCTCATTTACTGCAGCACCTGCGGCGTGCATGGCAACGTGGAGAATCCGCCAGCGGACGAGGATGCGCCGATCAAGCCGGCCGACTATTACCAGCGAACGAAATACCAGGCCGAGCCGATCGTCGCAGAGTTCACATCCAGAGGGCTGAACACGACCACGGTCCGCCCGGCGGCGATTTATGGCCCGGGCGATCCGGAGCGGTTTTTTCTCATCTTCAAGCGGGTTGCGCGCGGTTGGTTTCCGATGTACGGCAACGGCAAGACGCTGTACCACCCCGTGTACATCGATAACCTCGTCGATGCACTGGTGCTCGCCATGGACGACAACCGCGGCAACGGCCGGGCTTTTCTGATCGCGGACGAGGAATACGTCGAAATCGAGGATCTCGTGAAGCGGGTCGCGCGAGCCATGAACAGGGAGGTGCGCATACCGCATTTTCCCGTCCTGCCGCTCGTCGCGGCGGGACATGTCTGTGAAAAGCTCTGGCGCCCGTTCGGCGTCGCGCCGCCCATCTTTCCCCGGCGGGTCGACTGGTATCGCCAGAACCGCGCGTTCAATATCGATCGAGCCCGGCGCGAGCTGGGATATCAGCCGAAAGTCGGCCTGGATGACGGTCTGCGCAGAACCTACGAATGGTATCGGCGCGAGGGCTTCGTCGCCTGACCGGGGCGTACGCCGCCCGCTCAGGGCGATTCAATCCGCATTTCCCGAGATAGAGGGGCAGATCGCCATGTGCGGCATCGCCGGTATCATTTCGCCTGAGCACCGTTCGGTTATAACGGCGATGACGCGCGCGCTGGCCCACCGCGGGCCCGACGACGAGGGATTTTTCGACGACGGCGTCATTGCCCTCGGGCAGCGGCGGCTGTCGATCATCGATCTCGAAAGCGGGCGCCAACCGATCGCCAACGAGGACGGGACGCTGCAGCTCGTCTGCAACGGCGAGATCTACAACAGCCCGGCGCTACGCAGGGATCTGGAGGCGAAGGGGCACCGCTTCCGCACGCGCACCGACGTCGAGGTCATCCTGCACCTGTACGAGGAGCATGGGCACCGCTGCGTGTCCCATCTGCGCGGGATGTTTGCATTTGCACTGTGGGACGCCAGGGCCCGCAGCCTATTGCTCGCCCGCGATCAAATCGGCCACAACCCGCTGTTTTTCTGCGACCTCGACGATACCTTCCTGTTCGCTTCCGAGGTCAAGTCCCTGCTCGCTTCCGGGCTGGCGGCGCCCGCCATGGACCTGGATGCGCTCGCGCATTACGTTTCGCTGCGCTTCATCCCCAACCGGTACACTCTATTCAAGGGCATACAGAAGCTGCCGGCTGCCACGACACTGCGGCGCGACAGTGCCGGCCGATTGACCTTCGAGCGCTACTGGGGCCCCGATTTCCGCGCCAAGCACAATGGCTCGGAAGAGGCCGTCGCCGACGAGCTTGACGAGCTGCTGCGGGAAACGGTGTCGATGCATCTGCTCAGCGACGTGCAGGTCGGTGCGTTCGTCTCGGGAGGCATCGACTCGAGCCTGGTTGCCTCCCTCGCCGCCATCAGCTCGGACCAGGCGGTGCCGTCGTTCAGCATCGGCGTCAGCGACGATCGGTTCAATGAGCTCCCCTATGCCCGGCAGGTGGTGCAACGCTACGGTATGGACGCCAGCGAGCGCATTGCGGAACCCGACCTGGTGCACATGGTGCCGAAGATGATCTGGCACATGGACGAGCCTTCCGACCCGTTCGGCTTCGGCGTCTATCTGGTGTCGCAGCTCGCGGCGGAGCGTGTCAAAGTGGTCGTCGGGGGAGACGGCGGCGACGAGAGCTTCGCCGGCTACGACCGCTTCGCGGGCCAGCGTCTGGTCGATGTCTACTGCGCATTGCCGGAGTGGTTTCGCCGCTCGGTGATGAAGCGGCTCATCGGCCGTATCCCCGAATCTTTCGGTTACAAGAGTCTGGCGCAAAAGGCTGCCTGGATGAACGACATGTCGTTTTATTCCAGCGGTGAGCGCTACGCCCAGAGCATGGCCTTTCTGCGCTTCACCGCAGAGGGGAAGCATCGACTGTTCACATCCGCGGTCAGGGGGCGGCTGGCCGACCCCGATTCGATGGCCAAAATCCTCATTCATTACGACGCGGCGAATGTCGACGAGCTGGTCGACCGCATGCTCTATACCGATCTGATGACGCGCATGCCCGATCATTTGCTGCCGATCGTCGATCGCATGTCGATGGCGCATTCGCTGGAAAACCGCTCGCCGCTCGTCGACTACAAGGTGGTGGAGTTTGCGGCCGCCATCCCCGGTTCGATGAAGCTGAAGGGAAGTCAGCTCAAGTATCTGTTGAAGAAAGTGGCCGCCCGCTATCTGCCCGAGGATCTCATCACTCGACAGAAACAGGGGTTTTCCTTTCCCATCGGCACCTGGATGCGCACCGAGCTGCGCTATCTGGTGGAGAACCTGTTTCAGCAATCACGCTTCGTGGAGCAGGGAATTTTCGAGGGCGGCGAAGTGCAGCGGCTGTGGAACGAACATCTGTCGGGCAAGGCCGATCACAACTACCGGTTATGGATCCTGCTCAACCTGGAGCTGTGGCACCGGCTTTATTTCGAGGGTGAAACACCAGATTCCCTGAGCGAGCAGATCCGCAGGATGTCCGCAGGACCGGCATGAGGCTGGGGGCAAAAAGGGGCCATTCCTGATTTTCGTTTCGAAAATCAGGAATGGCCCCTTTTTCAGGCCGGCCTGCTTCTGCCGGCGAGGTCGTACTTCTGCATGAGGTCGTAGCAGGTCGGGCGCGTGATGCCGAGCAGCTCCGAGGCTTTGGTCACGTTGCCTTCGGCGATCGACAGCGCGCGCTGCACGGCCTTGCGCTCGGCCTCCTCCCGCACCTCGCGCAGGTTCAGCGCCATGGGCGCTGCGACGCCGGCATCGAGGCCGAGGTCGCGTGCCGTGACCAGGCGGCCTTCCGCCATGATGACGGCGCTGTTGATCTTGTTCTCGAGCTCGCGCACGTTGCCGGGCCATTCATAGGAGCAGATGGCGTCGATGGCGTCGGCGCTGAAGCTCGTGACGCGCCGGCCGTGCCGCTGGGCGCAGGTGTCGAGAAATGCGCGCGCGAGCACGACCCTGCCGCCCTCTCGCTCGCGCAGCGGAGGGATATTCACGGTGATCTCGCTGACCCGGTAGTACAGATCCTCGCGGAACCAGCCCTCCCTGATCCCGAGCTTGAGATCCTTGTTGGTTGCGCAAACGACGCGCACGTCGACGGGTATCTCCTCGCGGCCGCCGACGCGTTCGACGACACGCTCCTGAAGAAATCTGAGCAGCTTCGCTTGCAGCGCAAGCGGCATGTCGCCGATCTCGTCGAGAAACAGCGTGCCGCCGTCGGCATGCTCGATCTTGCCGCGCGTCTGTTTGGCGGCGCCGGTGAAGGCTCCTTTCTCGTGGCCGAATAGCTCGCTCTCGAGCAGGGCCTCCGGGATGGCTGCGCAATTGATGGCGACGAAGCGCGCCTCGGCACGCTGGCTGAGCGAATGGATGGCCCGCGCCAGCAGCTCCTTGCCCGTACCGCTCTCGCCGAGCAGCAGGGTCGTGGCATTCGTCGGCGCGACTTTCTCGATCATCCTGCAGACGCGCAGCATGCCTTCGCTGACGGCGATGATGCCGTCGAGTGGCGAGGCGCTATTCTTGTTCTGCAGGCGCCGGTTCTGCATCTGCAGCGCGTGGATCTCGAAGGCGCGTTGCACGATCAGGTGCAGGGCGTCCATGTCCACGGGCTTCTGGTAGAAATCGTAGGCGCCGAGACCTACCGCCTTGATGGCGTTCTGGCGGTCGCCGTTGCCGGTGACGACGATCACTTTAGTGTCCGGCGCGAGCGCCAGGATCTCGCCGAGCGTGGCGAGCCCCTCGGCGACCCCGGTGTCATCGGGCGGCAGCCCGAGGTCCTGCAAGACGACCGCCGGCTCATGCCGGCGCAGCTCGGCCAGCGCGCCGCTGCGATCGCCGGCGGTCAGCACCGAGTAATCCTCGAAGCACCAGGTGAGCTGGCTCAGCAGCCCCGGGTCATCCTCGACGATGAGCAGCGATTTATCCGAATGTTTCATAGCAAACGCAAACAGTCCATCTCAGGTGCCGGGCACCTGCGGCCTCTTTCCGCGGACCGGGTGCCGGGCAGCCGGCTTGCCGTCCGCGGCGCCCTGCTTTCCGCTTTCGTAAAGCGGCAGCGTGATTTTGAAGGTCGTCCCCTCTCCGGGCGCGGTTACCACGTCCACTTCGCCGCCGGCGGCGCGCACGAACTCGCGCGTCTGGTAGGCGCCCACGCCCATGCCCTGGCTGCCCTTCGTCGTATCGAAAGGCCGAAACAGCCGGTTGGCGGCGAAATCGGCATCCATGCC
>JACDCP010000066.1 GCA_013817465.1 Gammaproteobacteria bacterium
CACATCGACCACGCGTTTCTGGTCATCCTGCGGGCGATTATCGACCGGCCGGATGCCGGGCGTCACGACGATCAGCCGACCGTCGATGTGCCGCCGCAGCAGCGGCGCCTCGAGGCCCGAGGATATGACGCCGTCGCAGCCGGCCTCCAGCGCGCGGCGAGCGCGCGACAGCACGAGCTGCTCGACGTCGCAGTCGAAGCCGAGGTCATCCAGATCGCCCCGATCGAGGCTGGTCAGCGCTGTCACGGCGAGAATCCTCACGTCACCTTTGGCCTCAGCCGCGGCTTCGAGCATGGCCTGATTGCCATGCACCGTGGTAAAGCTGACACCGCGATTGCGCAGCCGGCCGACCGCAGCCGCAACCGTCGCCGGCACATCGAAGAACTTGAGATCGACGAACACCAGCTTGCCTTTGCCGACGAGCCAGTCGAGCAGCTCGAAATAACCATCGCCCATCATCAGCTCGAGGCCGAGCTTGTAGAATCGCACGCTGTCGCCGAGCGCGCCGGCGAGCCGGCGTGCGCTGTCGGAATCCGGTACGTCCATGGCGAAAATCAGACGCTCAGCGGCGGGGATGTCCTTCTTCACGGCCGCATTCTAGCAGGGGGAGCAATGGGGACATTCCTGATTTCCGGACTGGGCAAAAATGGGGACATTCCTGATTTTCGGACTGGCATGGATGTGGAAATTCGCGACTGCCGGAAGAAAATCAGGAATGTCCCCATTTTTCAGGTGTGCGTACGCGGATCCAGGATGCGCTCGTGCTCGAGGATTGCGTAACGGTCGGTCATGCCGGCGATATAGTCGGCAACGACGCGTGCGCGGCCGGACTCCTGCAGGGCGGCCTCTTCCTCGCGCGCCGCTTGCAAAAACTCGGGCGGCATCAGGCGGACGTCGCCGAAGAACTTTTCGAACAGGGTCTCGATGACATCGCGGGCTTTGCGTGTCATGCGCAACACCCGGAAATGCTGGTAGACACCGGCGTTCAGGAAGTGTTTCAGCTTCAGATTGGCTTCGCGCGTGGCTTCCGAGAAGCCGGCCAGTGCGCGGCCCGCTCCGCGTACGGCGTCGATGTCCTGCGGTGACGCGCCAGCGAGCTGCGCGCGAGTTGTCTCGACGAGGTCGGTGACGACGCGATTGATCATGCGTCGCAGAATTTCATAGATCAGACGCCGGCCTTCGAGCTCGGGATAGCGAGCATGAACCTCCTCGTACGGCTCGCCGAAGCAGTCCAGGGCGTCGAGCTCGCTGAGCTCGATGAGGCCCGCCCGAAGCCCGTCATCGATGTCGTGATGGTTGTACGCGATCTCGTCGGCAAGATTCGCGAGCTGCGCTTCGAGGCCCGGCTGCGTGCGGTCCAGAAAACGCCTGCCGACCTCACCGAGCTCCCGGGCGTGGCGTGCGGAGCAGTGCTTGAGAATACCTTCGCGCGTCTCGAAAGTGAGATTGAGCCCGCGGAACTCCGCGTATTTCTCCTCGAGCTCGTCGACCACGCGCAGCGACTGCAGGTTGTGCTCGAAGCCGCCGTAGTCGCGCATGCACTCGTTGAGCGCGTCCTGGCCCGCGTGGCCGAACGGTGTGTGGCCGAGATCGTGCGCGAGGCAGATGGCCTCGACGAGGTGCTCGTTCAGGCCGAGCGCGCGCGCGGCAGTGCGCGCGATCTGCGAGACTTCAAGCGAATGCGTCAGGCGCGTGCGATACAGATCTCCCTCGTGATTGACGAACACCTGGGTCTTGTAGACGAGGCGGCGGAACGCCGTCGAGTGGATGATGCGATCGCGATCGCGCTGGAACTCGCTGCGATAGGCAGGCGGCGGCTCAGGCCAGCGGCGCCCGCGCGAGCGGTCGTCGTGCGCGGCATAGGATGCGAGCATCGCGACCGGCGTATCCATACTCAGCCGCCCGCAGACCTGGCGCCCGGGCGCACGGCGGTTGCATCCTCGAGCACTTCATCGAGCAATGGCTCCGGAAAATCGGACGTGACGCGTGCCGCGCCGAGAGCCTCGATGAGGACCAGGCGCAATCGGCCGCCGAGCTGCTTCTTGTCGAGCCCCATGGCCGCTTTGAGCTGCGCCGGATCGAGTCCGGACGCCGCGATCGGCAAGCCGGCCGCCTGGAGCAAGGCTGCTATGCGCTCGCCGCCGGCCGCATCGAGCAAACCCATGCGGCGCGACAGCTCCGCCGCCATGCACATCCCGGCCGAGACTGCTTCACCGTGCCGCCAGTTTCCGTAGCCGGCGACCTTCTCGATGGCGTGAGCGAAACTGTGCCCGAAGTTGAGCAACGCGCGCCGGCCGCGTTCCCGCTCGTCGCCACCCACGATGTCCGCCTTGATCTCACAGGAGCGGCGGATTGCATGCATCAGGGCCTGCGATTCGCCGGAAAGAAGCTGCGTCAAATGGTTCTCGAGCCAGGCGAAAAAGTCTGCATCGGAGATGACGCCGTATTTGACGACTTCAGCCAGCCCGGCGCGAAGCTCGCGCTCTTCCAGCGTCGCGAGCGTATCGAAGTCCGCGACGACCGCGACCGGCTGGTGAAATGCGCCGATCAGGTTCTTGCCGGCCGCATGATTGACGCCCGTCTTGCCGCCGACCGAGGAATCCACCTGGGCCAGCAAGCTGGTGGGCACCTGCAGCCAGGCGATGCCACGCTGATAGCAGGCCGCGGCAAAGCCGGCGATATCGCCGACCACACCACCTCCGAGCGCAACGATTGTGGCATCGCGCTGGCAGCGATGCGCAACGAGCGCGTCGATGACGCGGGTTGCCGTCGCGAGTGTCTTTGAGCCCTCGCCGGCCGGCAGGATCAGTTCAGCGACATGAAAGTCGGACAGACTATCGCGCAGACGCGCGAGATACAGCGGCGCAACCGTTTCGTCCGTGACGACGAGCACGTCCCGGCCGCGCATCCGCTCGACGAACAGCTCCGACCGCAACAACAGCCCCGATCCGATGTAAATCGGATAGCTGCGCTCGCCGAGGCTGACTTCCAGCGCCTCAATCACGGGTCTTACCTTTGTGGACCGGCTTCAGCCAGTCATTCCATCGAGAAACGGAGCGCCTTCGCTACCTGTTGCGGAGGAACGGCGCGCTGGGCTGGCACGCCATTTAAACCGCGTCCGGCGCGGCGGTTGGCCAAATTAACTGGTAGTGGATCAGTTTGCGATAGGCCACCTAACCAGGGTGCCGGATAAACGGGCGATTTCCCGATTGTAGCTCGCATGCAGGGTCGGTGATTTGCCCGCAGATTGAGACCATAAAGTTATAGGTGGCAAATTAGAAGCCAAAATTTGACAAATTGACGGGCTTCGATAGTACAATGGCCAGCGTAAAGGTGGCAAATAACTGGATATAAGGTGGCAAATGGCCAGGCGAATCACCAAGCGCGGACGCGAAATCAGGAACTTCATTCTCTATAACGTCGAGGACCATCCCCAGGATATTGGGAATGTCACTCAAGATAGATTTGGGATAGCCAGACAAACGGCGTCCAAGTACCTGAACGGGTTGATAGGCAGTGGTCTAATTCGGGCCGAGGGGAATACTCGAGCCAGGCGTTATCACCTGAATTGGCTGATCGAGGAAACTTTTGAAGAAAAAGTACATGGGGGATTGCAAGAGGATTTGGAATGGAGGAACAAAATCAGGCCACATTTGGAAGAACATGTGGCAACCAATGTTTTAGATATCTGCCAACACGGATTTACTGAGATGTTGAATAACGTGATCGATCACTCAGATTCTGACAATGTCTTGATGTCGGTATCAAGAAGCGCCGTTACCATACAGCTCATGGTTCGTGACTACGGAATTGGGATCTTTCAAAAGATTCAACAAGATTTTCAACTCAATGATCCTCGTCATGCTCTACTCGAGCTCTCCAAGGGCAAGCTTACTTCGGATAATTCCAAACACTCAGGGGAAGGAATATTCTTTACCTCCCGAATGTTCGACTGGTTCTCCATTCGCTCTCGGCAATTATTTTTCTCTCGACGAAACACGGGCGGCGACTGGTTTATTGAGTCCGATAGCGTCGAGGGAGAAGCGCTAACTGGTACGTGTATCATTATGGAGATACCAACGCATTCCGAACGCACAGTACGGGAGGTTTTCGATAGGTATGCCTCGGAATTTTATGACTATGGATTCACAAAAACACACGTTCCTATAAAACTGGGGACTTATGATGATGATCAATTGGTTTCTCGTTCCGCGGCAAAACGCGTGCTGGCGAGAGTTAACGCCTTCAAAGAGGTGATGCTGGATTTTCAGGGTGTTACATCTATCGGGCAAGCATTTGCTGACGAAATATTCCGTGTTTTCAAGAACGCGTATCCCGAGATAGATCTTATCTGGATCAATGACAATCCGGATGTTGAACGGATGATACAACGCGCATTAACTGCCGATTACGAGAAGTCACCGCAACTACCACTTGTTTGACTTTCACCATCGCATGCGCGCGGCCTTTCGCGCTATTTCTTCTCTTCGTTTCGAGGTGAGACTCGTAGCGCTGGCCTACATAGGAATCATACGCGCTCTTCGTCGAGGCGTCCGTACAGCTCCGCCGCGACGGCCGCAACGCGCCGGCCGTCGGTCTCGATGATGGCATTGGCAATTTCGAGATACAGCGGCTCGCGCTCGCGCATCAGATTTTCGAGCGCGGTTCGGGGATCTTCCGTATGCAGCAGGGGGCGCCGGTTGCCACGGCTGGTGCGCTCGAGCTGTTGCTCGATGCTGGCGTGCAGATAGACGACATAGCCGCGTGCGGCGAGGCATTCACGATTGCCGGCATCCAGCACGACGCCGCCGCCCGTCGCCAGCACGATGCGATCGCGCTGCGTCAGCCGATCGATGGCATCCTTTTCACGGCGCCGGAAGCCGGCCTCACCTTCCTTCTCGAAGATGAACGGGATGTCGACGCCGGTGCGCGTCTCGACCTCGTGATCGCTGTCGGAGAAGCTGAAGTGCAGACGCCGCGCGAGCTGGCGGCCGACGGCAGTCTTCCCCGCGCCCATCGGGCCGACAAGGAAGACCCGCGAGACAGCCACGGCGGGCCGTGCCGCCTCTTTACTCAGGGGCAGGTATTCTGCACGGTTATCGGGAACGAGACTTCCAACCCGCCCGGAGAGGTCGTCGTGACGAACAGAATGCCAGAGCCCGGCATCGAATCGCCTTCGAGAACGATCGTGTACGTCTGAGGCGCAGTCGTATTCGGATACGTGAAGCTGCTGGGGCCGAGTATGGATCCGTAGGTCGTCTCAAAATCGACGGTCGTGCCTGCGGGCATCGGCTGACCGCGATTATCTTCAACCGGCACGGGGATGGAAACCGTCGCGTCGACGGGCACCGCGACGCATAACGGATATTCGCCCACGTCGGGTTCGCTGCCGGACATGACGAGCTCGCCCAGATCGAAAACACCTACCGACGTGCTTGAGCTGCAGAGCATATCGTGCTGGCAGAGCAATCCGTTGAACAGGCCATCGACGGAATCGTAGCTGCCGTCGACGTCGAAATCGACGAATGGCTCGCTGGGATCGCGAATGCCGTCGAAATTATCGTCGCGGAACGGCTCCGGAATGTCGTCGAACACTGTGTCGACATCGTCGAAAACGCCGTTTCCGTTGCTATCGGTGAAGCTTTCCTCACCGATAGCCGTCGCGAGCAGTGTGCTGCGACCGTCAATGGGGCGAGGATCCTGACTCACCCAATCCACGCTGCAAGCGCCATTGACCGTCGTGCACTGGCCGCCGATCTGGCCGCCCTCGGTCTGGAAGGTGATCGCAGTGCCGTCGGGAACCGGGTTGTTGAAGCGGTCCGAAAGCCGGATCGTAATCGGCACCGTCGTACCGTCGATATTGAAGGCCTCCGGATTCAACGTCTCGATGCTGAGCGAGGTGCTGTCCTGATCCGGCACACCGGTGGTGATCGTGAGCTGGTCCGACTGGGTGGCGACCTGAGGCGTCACGGTCGTTACGCGCGCGGTAACGCGCACCGTGGTCGCGACTGTTCCGGCCTGCACAACCGTCTGCACCTGACCGTTGGTGCCGGTCGTTGCCATGTCCGGAGAAATCTCGATGCCGCCCACCGTCGTGTTCAAATCGAACGTGACATCCTCTCCGCTGACCGGGCCGCCGGATGAGTCAACGACACGGAAGACGACAACCGATGTCTCCGAGCGGCCGCTGCCGCCCGTGCCCTGCAATCCGATGTTGGTGGGCGTGGCGGAGACGAATTCAATGGAGCCCACGGAGGCCGGCGCAACCGTGACCATTCCCGTCGCCACCAGGTTTTCGTCCTCGACCGTCGCGGTTGCCGTGATGACATCGTCGCCGTTGCAGCCGCTTGCGGCGTAGTTTGCGTTCGCGATGCCCGTGCTGGTCGTGATCGGGGAATCGATGGTCGCCAGACCCTGCGCCGAGCAGACTGATGAGAACGAGACGTCGACCGGATCGCCGGTCACCAGATTGCCGTTCTCGTCGACAATAGTCGCCGTCAACGTCGTCGCGCCGCCCGCGGCCAGATCAGGGACCGCTACGCCGACCTCGCCGGGCACGAAGCCCGCCCCTGTGCCATTGCCGAGCTGCACGCTTGCGGTGCCGCCGTCGTCATCGTCGTCGCCACCGCCTCCGCCGCCACCACCCGCGCCGGCGCCGAGAGAGCCGCTGCCGCCGCTGCCGCAGCCGTACAGGAACGCGACGGCCAGAGCGACCGGTAGAGAGAAGTGCTTACGCATCGATTTCATCCCCTCTTGTGCGCGCGGTCTAAAGCCGCGCGCCAAAGTCAATACACGTTCGCGCCGTCCCTCAGAATGCGCGGCGTCACGAAGATCAGAAGCTCAGCCTTGTTGGAATCGCGCTGCGTCGTGCGGAACAGAACGCCGATGCCTGGCAGGTCGCCCAGAACCGGCACCTTGCTGCTGGTCTCACGCCGCTCGGTTTCGTAAATGCCGCCCAGCACCACGGTCTCGCCGTCGTTGACCACCACCTGCGTGATGACCTCGCGGGTGTTGATGCTCGGCACGAAGCCGCCGGTCGCGCTCGGCACCTGCTCGCCGACGCTGTCCTGGCTCACCACCATGTCCATGATGATGCGGCTGTCCGGTGTGATCTGCGGCGTCACCTTGAGGCTCAGCACCGCCTTCTTGAACTGGGTCGTGGTGGCGCCGCTCGAGGCCGCTTCCTGGAATGGGATCTCGACGCCCTGCTCGATGCTCGATTCCTTCTGATTCGCGGCGATGACGCGCGGCGTGGACACAATCTCGCCGCGGCCTTCGGCCTGCAGTGCCGACAGCTCGAGGTCGATCAGATAGTCCTCGTCGAGGATCGCGAGCGCGATGCGGCCGGCCGGGTTGTTGACTGGCAGGTTGACGTTAAAGCGGTCGTTCAGGGCCGGCGTTTGGACCGGGAAAGGCTGGCCGGTGTTCTGCACGTTGTCGAGCCCGGAGCCGATGATCGTGTCGTTGCCGGCGGCGCTGCCGCTGACGGAAATCAGCCCGTCGCTCGAGTTGTCGGTGACGAAAGTCGTGCCGAGCCGCACACCGAGCTGGCGGCTGAAATCGTCGTTGACGATGACGATGCGCGACTCGATGAGCACCTGGCGCACCGGAATGTCCAGAGTCTGCACGAGCCGGCGGATATCCGCGAGCCGCTCGGGGGTGTCCTGCAGCAGCAGGGTGTTGGTGCGCTCGTCAACCGATACGCTGCCCCGCTCCGAGAGCAGAGCGTTCTTCCCCTCGGCGGAGAGCAACTCTGCCAGATCGTCGGCCTTGGCGTAATTGACTTGCACGAACTCGAAGCGCAGCGGCTCGAGCTCCAGCCGATCCTTGCGCGCCTGCAGCTCCTGGCGCTCGCGAGCGGCAATTTCTTCAGCGGGCGCGACCAGGATCACATTGTCGCGCCGGCGCATGTCGAGGCCCTTGGTGCGCAGCACGATGTCGAGCGCCTGATCCCACGGCACGTTCTGCAGGCGCAGCGTGACGTTCCCCGCCACGCTGTCGCTGACGACGATGTTCTGCTGGCTCACGTCGGCGAGAAGTTGCAGCACGGCTCGCGTCTCGATGTCCTGGAAATTTAGCGTCAGCCGCTCTCCAATGTATTCCCTGGCTTCTTCGGCCTCGGCCACGCTTTCGGGCACCGGGGCCAGCTCGAGCGTGAACAGTTCGTCGGACTGATACGCGACCTGCTCGTAGTTGCCGGTCGGCTCGACGATCAGGCGCGCGGCGGAGCCCGCCTGCACCGCATCGATGGTCTTGACCGGCGTCGCGAAGTCGAGCACGTCGTGGCGCTGCATGAGATCGCCCGGCAGATTCGTATCCTCGAAGTCGACGACGATGCGGCCGCCCTCCTGGCGTACATCCACGGCGGTCCGCGGGTCGCTCAGCGTGACGAGCACGCGCCCGGAGCCATCCTCGCCCCGGCGGAAATCGATCTCCTCGATGCCGCCTTCGCGCGAACCGCTCGCACGGGGCGCGGTCTCGTCGGGTGCGGTGGCGAAGGTGGCGGCGGTCGCGCCGGAAGACGCGGTGTCGCCGACCGTGATCAGAATGCTGTCGCCGTCCACGCGGGTTTCATAAGCGACCATCTCATCGAGATTGACGACGACGCGCGTGCGGCCGCCGGCTTCCGCGGTCGAAACCGATTGGACGGCGCCGACCTCGACGGGCGTGCGCCGGTCGGACATGGCAAGTCCCGTCTCGGGGAGATCGATGGCGATGCGCGCCGGCTCATCGATCGTGAAGGAAAGCGGCTCTGGCGCAGGGCCGCTCAGGCGCAGCCGGAGCTGCACCTGCTGCCCAGGCAGGGCCTGCACTTCGATGTCCTCGAGCTGGGTGGCAGGTTCATCGGCTGCGAAAAGCGCCGAGGCCGCGAGCAGGCAGGCCGCCCCGACCAGAGGGCGGCGCAAATGCGAGCAGCGTGGAGCGGATGCTTTTAGATGCCGGGTCCCGGCGTGCGCCGGGATGATGGGTCCGCCGGCTTGCGCCGGAACGACCGATCTGCCGGCGTGCGCCGAAATGGCGGGTCTGATGCGCGTCATTGACATACTCCCCCGAGCCCCTCAGTCAGTCAGTTCTATGGCGGCGGGCCGTTCCAGGTAGCCGCCGAGCCCGTCCGGCACGATTTCGACGAGCTCGATCTTCGAGCCGTCTATGGAAATGATGCGGCCGTCGTTCTGGCCGAGATGGTTGCCGGCCTGGACGCGGTGCACGAGCCCGTCCCGCGTCTGCACGAGCCCGTAGTTCCGGCCTTCGAGGTTCAGGGTGCCGACCATGCTGAGCGTGTCCAGCGGGAACTGCTCGAGAAACTCCTGATTGCGGTCGCGGTCCGGCCGAACGCCGCTCCCGCTGGCGGCCACTGTTGCCGTTTCCGGCACGAAGGGCGAACGCAGGTTGTCGGCCTGGTAAGTGAACGTCTCGTGCGGCACGATCTCCGGCAAGGGCTCTATACGACGGCCGGGGCGCGCCTTGACCTCAGCGACATAAGTCTGCAGATCATTCATGTCACCGGCACAACCGGCGACGCCGACCAGTACGCAAACCAGCAGGCAGCGTGAGCTGTTCTTGCGAGAGTTCATGCGCCTTCCGCCTCTTCCGCCTCTTCGTCCTCATCGAGATAGCGATAAGTCTTGGCCGTGACGTCCAGCACGAGATCTTCGCTCGCGCCCTCGGCGTTCGCCGGCGGCTTGATCTTGATATCGTGCAGCGTGACGATGCGCGGCAGCGCGGCGATGCCGCTGACGAAATTGCCCATCTCGTGGAAGCCGCCAGTCAAACGGATCTTGATCGGCAGCTCGGCGTAGAAGTCCTTGCGCTCCAGGGCGGCGGGCTCGAACAATTGCTCCTCGAGACCGCTTGCGAGACCTGTTTGCGAGATATCGACCAGCAGGCTCGGCACTTCGGTCTGGTCGGGAAGCTGGCGCAGCATGGCGCCGAACGAACGCTCCATTTCCGCGAGCTGCACCTTGTAGGCGTCCAGGTTCGCCGCCTTGCCCTGCTTGGTCTCGAAGGCCGCCTTGAGCTCGGTCTCTTCCTGCTCGGCCCGTTCGAGCGCAGGCTTGAGATTCTTGACCGCGAAGTAATAGCTGCCGCCGACGGCGACGATCGTGAATATCACCGCGATCAGCAAAGCCCTGAAGAGCGCCGGCCAGCGGCCGATGTCGTTGATGTCGAGCGACTGGAGCTGCTGGACGAAGTTCATTCCGCCTCCTCCTCTTCGCCCGTGCCCTCGCCGACCTGCTTTGCCGTAACGGTGAACTCCGCATTGCGGCCCTGTTCGCCCGCTACCGTCTCGACCCTGATGAGGCCGGGATCGGTGAGCCATTCCGAGGCATCGATGTTGCGCATATACGTGGAGACGCGCGTGCTCGATTCGGCGGCGCCGCCGATCTCCAGCTTTCTGCCCGTCTGCAGCACCGAATCGAGATAGACGCCATCCGGCAAGGTGCGCGCAATCTCATCGAACAGGTGCACGATCTCAGGCCGGCTCTGCTGCAGACGCTCGATGATTTCCATACGCGCGAGCAGGCGCTCTTTCTGGTTTTCGAGGCCGAGGATCTCCGTAATCTGCTTGTCGAGCCCGGCAATCTCGGTCTTCAGTAACTCGTTGCGATCGTTCTGGTGTTCGATCATGTTGCCGAGCGCCATGCGGCTCACGAGCACGACAGCGATCCCGACGACAACGGCAGCCGCGGCGGCGATGGTGAAGTTGCGTTGCCGCTGTTTGCGAAGCTCGTCGCGCCAGGGCAGCAGATTGATACGTGGCATGTCAGTCGAAGCTCCTCAGGGCTAGCCCGCACGCCGTCAGCAGCGCGGTGGCGTCCTTGCGCACCGCCTGCGCCTTGGCGCGAGACGACAGCTTCATCTGGCCGAGCGGATCGCCGATCTGCGTCGGGATGCCGACGCGGCTCGAGATCACGTCGGTGATGCCCGGAATATTGGCGCAGCCGCCGCAGACCAGTATCTGCTCCGGCTGCTCGCGATTGCCGCCGGAGGCCAGAAAGAACTGCAGCGACCTGCTGACCTGCTGCGTCATGTCGTCGATGAACGCGTCGAGCACCTCAGGCTGGTAGTTGCTCGGCAGGCCGCCTTCCTTCTTGGCACGTCCGGCCTCCTCGAGGCTCAGCCCGTAGGTGCGCATGATCTCCTCAGTGAGCTGCTGGCCACCAAAGGCGAAGTCACGTGTGTAGAGCACCTTGAGGTCGCGCAGCACGCTGAAGGTCGTCGAGCTCGCGCCGAAGTCGACGACGGCGATCGTATGGTCGATGCCGCTGTCGGGCATCTGGTGCGTCAGGAGCTGACAGGCGTTTTCCAGTGCGAAGGCCTCGACATCCACGACGCGGGCCGTGAGACCGGCCGCGGCCACCGCGGCCTGGCGCTGCTGGACGTTCTCGGTGCGCGTGGCGACCAGCAGCACGTCCATCATGTCCGGATCCTTCTCCGACGTGCCGATGATCTCGAAGTCGTAGCTCACTTCTTCCATGGGAAACGGGATGTACTGATCGGCCTGCAGCTCGACCTGCCCCTCGAGCTCGTTCTCGCCGAAATGCTTCGGCATCTGGATGATCTTGGTGATCGCGGCATCGCCGCTGATGGCGATGGCGGCGTCGCGGCTGCGTGCGCCGGAGCGTTTTACGGCCCGCCGCACGGCTTCGCCCACGGCCTCGGCATCGACGATCTGCTTCTCGTTGATGGCGTTCGGCGGCGTGGGCTCGGCCGCATAGGATTCGACGCGGAATTGGCCGCCGCTCTGGCCAAGCTCGATGAGCTTGACCGAGGAGGTGGTGATGTCAAGTCCCAGCAGGGGCTTGGAAGCTCGGCCGAGTAGCACAGTTTTTCCTTCTAAGTCCGTAGCTTGCAGCGGGAAGATAGTCCAGCGCCTGAAGTTATGCAACTCTTGGAGCCCATCTTATGGTTCCGCGCGGCCGCGACGGCGGCCAGATTCGTTCGGAGCTAGACACAAAGAGCGCAGTTTGCTCATTGCAAATAAGCGACGAGTAACACCGCTCTGGGCGAATCTGGCCCCGTCCCGAAGGGTTGCCACCCACTCGCCCGGATGCTGCGTTGCCCGGCTTGACCGTATATCGGATACGGGCAGCGCCGGGCGTCTTGCCTGCGAGCGAGTGGGTGACAA